>NZ_FMUZ01000050.1:0-30650 GCF_900101575.1 Pseudomonas sp. NFACC37-1
TGCTAACGCCTCGGATATTTCCGCTTGCCTCGATGCAAGCTGAGCCGACGCCTTCGCGAGCAAGCTTGCGACAGCGGAGTGTTTGATCGTTCCCACGCTCCTGCGTGGGAACGCAGCCAGGGACGCTCTGCGTTCCGCTTCTGAATGTGACGCAGAGCGTCACGGGATGCATTCCCACGCGGAGCGTGGGAACGATCAAAACTGTGGGAGCGAGCTTGCTCGCGATAGCGGTGGGTCAGTCAACATCAATGCCACTGACGATCAAGCAATGACCGGCGCGCAGTCCCAATCCAACTGCGCCGCCGCCACCGGCCGACCAAACCAATAGCCCTGCCCCAGCTCACACGCCTGCCCAAGCAAAAATGCCGCTTGTTCACGCTGTTCAATGCCCTCGGCATGCACCTGCATGCCCATGCTGTGGGCCAGGGCGATGATCACCCGGACGATCGCCGCGTCATCCTCATCCCACGGCAACCCCGCGACAAAGCCCTGATCAATCTTGAGCTTCTGAACCGGCAAGCGTTTGAGCCGCAGCAACGACGAATAGCCCGTGCCGAAATCGTCGATGGCCAGGCGCACGCCCAATTCCCGCAGGCGGTGCATCTGCTCCAGCGCCACCTCCGGGTCTTCCATCACCGCGCTTTCCGTCACTTCCAGCTCCAGGCAGGCCGGATCCAGGCCCGTGTCGTGCAGCACCTGGGCAACCTGCTCGTACAATTCGCGATGGGCAAACAACCGGCTCGAGACGTTGACGGCGACGAACGACAACGCCACGCCCGCCTGCTGCCACCGGCACATCTGCCGACAAGCCTGGTCCATGACCCAGGCATCGACCTGGGCAATCAGGCCGGTACGCTCGGCGATGGGAATGAACTCGGCCGGCGACACCAGCCCCCGCGTGGGATGCTCCCAGCGCACCAGCGCCTCGACACCGATCAGACGGCTGCTGGCCAAGTCGTGTACTGGCTGGTAATGAACACGCAACTCCTGCTGCTGCAGCGCGCGACGCAGTTCGAAGGCAATTTCGACCCGTTGCTGCGCATGGGCGGTAAGTTCTTCGGTATACAGGGCGTAGCCGTCGCGTCCGGCGCTCTTGGCCTTGAACAACGCCGAATCGGCATTGCGCAACAGTTGCCCGGCGTTCAGGGCATCACCGGGAAACAGGCTGATGCCGATGCTGGCGTTGATGAACAACGCGTGCTCATCGAACTGCAGCGGTTCTTTCAAGGCGTCGAGGATGCGCCGGGCCAACGCCGCGGCCTGGCCAGGCTGGGAACAGTTTTCCACCAGCACCGCAAACTCGTCGCCCCCCAGCCGGGCCAGGGTCACGCCCGGGGCAAACAGCCCGCGAAATCGCTCGGCCACGCCTTTGAGCAACTCGTCGCCAACGTTGTGGCCGAGGCTGTCATTGATGTTCTTGAAGTGATCCAGGTCCACCAGCAGCAGGGCACAGCCGCGCTTGTGCAACTGCGCCGACGCCAGGGCCTGCTCGGTGCGGTCGGAAAACAGCAGGCGGTTGGGCAAGCCGGTCAGCGGGTCGTGATGGGCCAGGAAGGCCAGTTCGTGCTCGGAATCCTTGATGGCGCTGATGTCCGAAAACACCGCGACATAATGGCTGACTTGGCCGTTGTCATCGTGAATGACGCGGATCGTCTGCCATTGTGGGTAGATTTCACCACTTTTACGCCGATTCCAGATCTCGCCGCTCCACTCGCCCAGATTGACCAGGGCGGCAAACATGTCGCGATAGAAATCCGGCCCATGGCGACCAGACTTGAACAGATTCGGGCGCTGGCCCAGCACTTCGTCCCGGGCATAACCGGTGATCGCCATGAAAGCCCGGTTCACATGCACGATCAAGCCGTTGCGGTCGGTCACCAGCACCCCTTCGCGGGTGCAATCGAAGACCGCGGCGGCCTGGCGCAGGCGCTCGCGATCGGCACCGTGCTCGCCCTTGGCGAAAAACCGCGAGATCCGCGCCCGGACCAGGAAGATCAACCCGGCGCTAAACAGGACCCAGGCATACCCGTTGATCAGGAGCCAGCGCTGCCTGTCCGCGAATTGATCGAAGAAACTGCTCAATAAATAACCAGTCAGCTGCAACCAGACGACTGACAGTACGAGGTAAAGCAGCGCTACGCGCATGGCACTGCGTTGATAGGCAGGCATTCGGCCATCCATGTCCTTACAAAGAGGTGGATTATAGAGGAAGAAACATTCAGCCACTCTTATCTGAAAGGCCGACTGGTTTTATCTGTGGGGCTGGTGATAATGCAACGGCGGTTTCTATCTTTATCGAGGGCCCTACAGCCTATGTGGTACGAAGGTTTTCTTGGCTTGTCGGCCTGGTCACTGGTGGCAGTCACCCTGCTGATGACCCACGTCACGATCATTGCCGTCACGGTCTATCTGCACCGTTATTCGGCCCATCGCTCCCTGGAGCTCAACGCCGGTCTCAAACATTTCTTCCGTTTCTGGCTGTGGCTGACCACGGCGCAGAACACCCGCGAGTGGACCGCCATCCATCGCAAGCACCACGCCAAATGCGAAACCGAGGATGACCCTCACAGTCCGGTCATCAAGGGTTTGTCCACCGTGCTGCGCAAAGGCGCCGAGCTGTATCGCGCCGAAGCGGAAAACCCGGAAACCCTGCGCATCTACGGCAAGAACTGCCCCGACGACTGGATCGAGCGCAACCTCTACAGCCGCTTCCCGCTGCTGGGCGTGGCGATCATGGGCGTCATCGACCTGCTGCTGTTCGGCACCATCGGCATCACCATCTGGGCCATCCAGATGATGTGGATCCCCGTCTGGGCCGCTGGCGTGGTCAACGGCCTGGGCCATGCCGTGGGCTACCGCAACTTCGAATGCCGCGACGCGGCGACCAACCTGGTGCCCTGGGGCATCCTGATCGGCGGCGAAGAACTGCACAACAACCACCACACCTACCCCAACTCGGCCAAGCTGTCGGTACGTAAATGGGAGTTCGACCTGGGCTGGGCCTGGATCCGGGTGTTCAGTTTCCTGCGCCTGGCCAAGGTCCAGCGCGTTGCGCCGATCGCCCACCGGGTCGAAGGCAAGGGCCACCTGGACATGGACACGGCCATGGCGATCCTCAACAACCGCTTCCAGATCATGGCGCAGTACCGCCGCCTGGTCATCGCGCCGCTGGTCAAGCAGGAACTGGAAAAGGTCGATCACTCGGTCCGTCACCAGTTCCACCGGGCCAAACGCCTGCTGTCGCGGGAGACCAGCCTGCTGGACGACCGTCACCACGTGCGAATCCAGAACATGCTCGAACACAGCCAGGCGCTGAAGGTAATCTACGAGAAACGCCTGGCCTTGCAGCAGATCTGGGTCAAGACCAGCAGCAACGGCCATGACATGCTAGCGGCCATCAAGGAATGGGTCCACGAAGCCGAGGCCAGCGGCATCCAGTCCCTGCGGGACTTCGCCGACCAACTCAAGACCTACTCGCTACGGCCTGCCACGGCCTGACAAGATCACTGTGGTGAAGGGCTCCTGTGGCGAGGGGATTTATCCCCGCTGGGCTGCGAAGCAGCCCCTGGATCCTGATGCCTCGGGGTGTCAGATCAATTGAGTTGACTGCTTTGGGGCTGCTACGCAGCCCAGCGGGGATAAATCCCCTCGCCACAGGTTCAGTACTCATGACGTGATTGGCTGAGTTTCCCCCCGCCCTTCGTCGCCTGAAAAGGAACTTCGCCCCGAATCCCCTATCTCAAAGAGCACTTCGCCATCCAGGCGGGATTTGGAGAAAAGTGCGTGCGAAACAACAGCAGTGCACGCTCTTTGAGATTTGTGCCGATGGTCGACAAGAACCTACAGGATTACTCCCTACCTCATTGGCCCGAGGCGGCCCAGACGCTCATGGCGCTGATGCACGCCCAGGGCGAAGTGGCGCGCCTGAGCGAACGTGAGCAACTGTTCAGCTCGCTGCTGGTCAGCGTCAATGCCGTGCTGTGGGCGTTCAACTGGGAAACCCGGCAAGTGTTGTATGTCAGCCCCGCCTACGAACGGATCTTCGGCCGCCCCGCCGGCCTGGTCCTGGCTGACTACAACGAATGGCGCGACGCAATCTACCCCGACGACCTGGAGTACGCCGAACGCAGCCTGGCCGAAGTCCTGGTCAAAGGCGCCGTCGAAGATCGTGAGTACCGCATCATCGCCGGCGACGGCCAGGTTCGCTGGCTGAGCGACAAATGCTTCATCAACCGCCAGGCCGAGCCGGGGCAACCGGTGATCGTGGTCGGCATCGCCGAGGACATCACCGAAAAGAAGCTCTTGGAAAGTGAGCTGCAGCGATTGGCTACCACCGATGTGCTGACCCAGAGCAGCAATCGCCGGCATTTTTTCGAATGCGCCCACCGTGAGTTCGAGCAGGCGCGGCTACAAGGGACGCCCATGGCCTTCCTGTTGCTGGACATCGATGACTTCAAGGTGATCAACGACACCTACGGTCATCAGGAAGGCGATACCGTGCTGCAGAAGATCGCCGAAAGCGGCCGGTCCGTGCTTCGACGCGGCGACCTGTTCGGGCGGATCGGCGGCGAAGAGTTCGCTGCGGTGTTCCCTGGCTGCGCCCCCGACATGGCATTGCAAGTGGCCGAGCGGTTGCAACGGGAAATCCAGCGCCTGATGTTCCGCTGCGGCGAACAGACCTTCGGCATTACTGTCAGCCAGGGCCTGACCGCCATTACCCCCGAAGACCCGTCCCTCGACAGCCTGTTCTCCCGCGCCGACGCGGCCATGTACGAGGCCAAGCGCAAGGGGAAGAACCGCATCATCGCGGCTTGACGCCGCTGTGCAGTTGAGCCCAGTCATGCAGCGGATCCCACAGGGGTCAGGCGGCGGTGCTACTTGCGGCGCAACCGCATCAGTTCCGGCAACCCGATCTTCAGCAACCGCGCCGTGCGCCCCTGGGCCAGTTCTTCAAGCCCTTCATGCTCGGTCAGATGGGCCATCTGCGCCGCCATGTTCATCACCAGCGCCTCGCGGGAATAAACCCCGCCACCCAGGCTATAGGCCGCCGCGATCAACTCACGCAACTCCAGCGGCAGGCGCCAGCGAGTGCGCAGTGCCGAGCCGAAGCCGGCGCCGTATTGATCGAGGGCGTTCCCGACTTCTTCCAACTCATCCAGTTCGCCCCCCGCCTGCGTCCATTCTTCCAGGCAACGCAGCAGCGCCAGATCGCCCAGGCGATGCAACAGCCCCGCGCAGTAACAACGCTCCGGTTCCAGATCCAGCAACCGTGCCAGGATCCGAGCGTACTCGGCGGAGTGCAGTGACAATTCCCAATAGCGCTTGGCATAGTCCGCCAGACAGGGAACGGTGAGCCGGGCGCAGCGCTTGAGGGTCAGGCCGAGGATCAGGTTCATGCTTTGCCCGGTGCCGAGCTGGTGCAGCGCCTGGGCCACAGTCTGCACCGGGCCGCCACCCTGATGCTGGGCAGCGCTATTGGCCGCCGCAATCAGCACCCCGGTGATTTGCGGGTCGGTGCGAATCTCTTCTTCCAGCAGTTTCAGATCCAGGCCCGTGGGGTTGAGGCAGCGCTTGACCGCCACCTGCACATCGGTCATCAGCGGCGCGCCCTCGGACAGGTCACGCCGTCGCTCCAGAAAGGCTATCAGGGTCAGCCCCGGGCCCGGAACCGGCACATCGCCGGCGGTTTCTTCAGTGCCACTCAACAGCAACCCTTGCAGACGCAGGGTCAGGCTTTCCCGGTTCAACGGTTTGGTCAAATACGCCGTCGGCGCCAGTGGAACGACCTCACGCACACTGGCGCTGTCGTTACGTCGACTCATCAGAATGAACGGCAATGGCGTAGCTCGATGCTGTTGGCGAAGACCACGCAGGATTGTCAGGCCATCGACACCCGGCAGCTCCCAATCGGCGATGACCAGGTCGTACGCGTTATGGGCCAGCAAATCCAGGGCCTGCTGCCCCTCGCCGCAGGTGTCCACTCGGGCATCGCAGCGCACGCCTGACAACACTTGCTCAAGCAACTCCCGGGACGCCGGGTCGGCCTCCGCGATCAACACACGCGGTACAGCGGGTAAAACCACAGCAGTCATGCAACATCGCTCCCTTGCCATACATGCACCTTAGACAATGAAGGCCGTTCCAGACAGCTCAAACCTGCGGGATATGCCCGCGGACATGAAAAAACCCGCCGAAGCGGGTTTTTTTGTGGATCAGTGCGCAGTCAGCGTTCGTCAGATCAGAGCTCGGAGAAACACTCTTCGATGATCGCCAGGCCTTTGTCCAGTAGCTCGTCCGGAGAGGTCAGCGGCACCAGCACCCGCAGAACGTTGCCGTAGGTGCCGCAGGACAGCAGGATCAAGCCCTTGTCACGCGCCTTGGCCACCACCTGGGCCACGGCGGCGGCGTTCGGCTTATGGGTGTCGCCGTTTTCGAACAGCTCCACGGCGATCATCGCGCCCAGGGCACGGACCTCACCAATGACCGGGTATTTTTTCTGGATAGCCTTGAGGCCCGTGACCAGACGCTCGCCCACAGCCTTGCAGCGGTCCAGCAGGTGCTCTTCTTCAAACACCTCCATCACCGCCAACGCCGCCGCACAGGCGATCGGGCTACCGGCGTAGGTGCCGCCCAGGCCACCTGGGGCGATGGCATCCATGTACTCGGCCTTACCGCACACACCGGCCAACGGGAAGCCGCCAGCGATGGATTTGGCGAAGGTGGTCAGGTCGGCGGCAACGCCCATCTGCTCCATGGCGAAGAAGGTGCCGGTACGGCCGGCGCCGGTCTGCACTTCGTCAGCGATCAGCAGGATGCCGTGCTGGTCGCACAGGGCGCGCAGGCGCTTCATGAATTCCTTGGGCGCCACATAGAAACCACCCTCGCCCTGTACCGGCTCGATGATGATTGCAGCGATGTCGCGCGGCTCGGCGTCGTTCTTGAAGATGCGTTCGATGCTGGCGATGGAATCGTCGATGCTCACGCCATGCAGTTCGTTCGGGTACAGCGCGCGGAAGATACCGCCGGGCATCAGGCCCATGCCGGCCGAGTACGGCACGACTTTACCGGTCAGGCCCAGGGTCATCATGGTGCGACCGTGGTACGCGCCGGTGAAGGCGATCACACCGGCACGGCCTGTGGCGGCGCGGGCGATTTTCACGGCGTTTTCCACCGCTTCGGAACCGGTGGTGACCAGCAGGGTTTTCTTGGCGAAATCACCCGGAACCTTGGCGTTGATTTTTTCGCACAGTTCCACGTACGGCTCGTAGGCCAGGACCTGGAAGCAGGTGTGGGTCAACTTGTTCAACTGCGCGGTCACGGCGGCGATGATTTTCGGGTGCACGTGACCGGTGTTCAGCACGGCGATACCGCCGGCGAAGTCGATGAATTCACGACCTTCAACGTCGGTCACCGTGGCGTTCTTCGCCGACTCGGCAAAGATCGGGTGAATCTGGCCGACGCCGCGTGGAACAGCGGCGGTGCGGCGGGCCATCAGGTCTGCGTTGGTCTTGCTCATTAAAATGTCCTCATTCGCCGCTCATCGGTCGGCGTAGTTCAAGGAATACATGGCGGGGAGACAACGGCGACAGCATGCGATGATCGACTGCCGCAGCGTTCCGGCCACAGGAAACAGAACGGGTGAAACGCGCAAAGGGACAGCGCTCTCGTGCCCTTTGCGCTTGAAGCGGATCAGATACCCAGGCAGAGGTATTTGATTTCCAGGTAATCCTCGATGCCGTACTTGGAGCCTTCACGGCCCAGGCCCGAGGCCTTGATGCCGCCGAACGGCGCGACTTCGTTGGAGATCAAACCGGTGTTGACGCCGACCATGCCATATTCCAGGGCTTCAGCCACACGGAACACACGGCCCAGGTCGCGGGCATAGAAGTACGAAGCCAGGCCGAACTCGGTGTCGTTGGACATCGCGATCACTTCGGCTTCGTCTTTGAAGCGGAACAGCGGCGCCAGCGGGCCGAAGGTTTCTTCCTTGGCCACGGCGGCGTTCTTCGGTACGTTGGTCAGGATGGTCGGCTCGAAGAAGTTGCCTTCCATCGCCTTGCCGCCCGACAGCACGGTCGCGCCTTTGCTGACCGCATCGGCAATGTGCTCTTGCACCTTGGCGACCGCTTTCTCGTCGATCAACGGACCGGTGGTGGTGCCGTCGTCCAGGCCGTTGCCGATCTTGAGCTTGGCCACCGCCACTTTCAGTTTCTCGGCGAAGGCGTCGTACACCGAATCCTGGATGTACAGGCGGTTGGCGCAGACGCAGGTCTGACCGTTGTTGCGGTATTTGGAAATGATCGCGCCTTCGACGGCCTTATCCAGGTCCGCGTCGTCGAACACGATGAACGGCGCGTTGCCGCCCAGTTCCAGGGAAACTTTCTTGATGTCCTTGGCGCATTCGGCCATCAGCTGGCGACCGATCTCGGTCGAGCCGGTGAACGACAGCTTGCGCACGATCGGGTTGCTGGTCAGCTCGCCGCCGATATCACCGGCGCTGCCGGTGACCACGCTCAACACGCCTTGCGGAATGCCGGCACGGTGCGCCAGCTCCACCAGGGCCAGGGCCGAGAACGGGGTTTGCGATGCAGGCTTGATGACCATGGTGCAACCGGCAGCCAGGGCTGGACCGGCCTTGCGGGTGATCATCGCGGCGGGGAAGTTCCACGGGGTAATGGCCGCGGTCACGCCGATCGGCTGCTTGATCACGATCAGGCGCTTGTCGGGCTGATGGCCGGGAATCACGTCACCGTAGATGCGCTTGGCTTCTTCGGCGAACCACTCGATGAACGAGGCAGCGTAGACGATCTCGCCCTTGGCCTCGGCCAGTGGCTTGCCTTGTTCCAGGGTCATCAGGCGACCGAGGTCGTCCTGGTTTTCGATCAGCAATTCGTACCAGCGGCGCAGCTTGTTGGCGCGTTCCTTGGCGGTCAGTGCACGCCAGGCCGGCAGTGCCTTGTCGGCGGCTTCAATCGCACGACGGGTTTCAGCGGCGCCCATCTTCGGCACCGTGCCCAACACTTCGCCCGTCGCCGGGTTGGTAACCTTGATCGTCTGGCCATTGTCCGCATCGACCCAAGCGCCATCGATAAAGGCTTGCTGGCGGAACAACTGGGTGTCTTTAAGCTGCATGTCGGCTTTCCTTAACAGCACCGCGCGCGCGCGGAGCGAATTAGATTTGTAGAAAGGCGCCTCGGGGGCTGCCGTCAGGGAAATCATTCACCGGGCTGAAGCACAGAAATAACGCACATAAGCACAGACGTGCGGTTCAGCACCCAGACAAGAGCGTTTGAAATCTCAAACGAATCCTAGGGCCGATGGGGGTGAAGGACAATAGCCTGTTCGAAAAAAAGAACGAAAAAAACGAATTTGCCTGCTTTTTCTGATCAGCGTAGCCAACACCCGGCGAGCTGCCCAAAAACACAGGCGATTCAGCAGCATGGACGCCCGCCATGCATATGAGTATCATGGCGCCCGCGTCGCACCAGTAGCTCAGCTGGATAGAGTACTGCCCTCCGAAGGCAGGGGTCGTGGGTTCGAATCCCGCCTGGTGCACCATCTTCAGAATCAAAAGCCCCAGGTCGCGAGACCTGGGGCTTTTTTGTGAGCTTTCGTTCAATAATCCTGAGAGTCCTCGTTGCCTCCCCTTTACGGCGGGAGCGGTTGAATTGCAACAGTCAGAAATCGTACACGCCCAGAGTAAAACCACAGCTTGGCATCCGAATTTATCTATGCGGAGCTGAATCATCCCCTGCAGGCATATGTAAACAACAAGTCGCAAAATCAGCCTCAAACGCACTTTTCGGCAGCATCTGAAAGCCAACAGCTACCGTTTACACAAAAAAATAGTATCATAACGCCACTACTTTACGCTGTGGTGTCTATATGCTGACCTTCGCAAAGAAAAAAATCTGTAGAGTTTATGCCAGATTAAAAGCCCCGAAAACTTACCCAGACAAACTAAGCCTTAACATATCGGATTTTTTGTCAAAACCCATCTCACTAAATATTGCAATAATAGACGACGAAGAGTTTGTGTACAAAGATGCCATCCTAAGCAAAGGCCACAAAGTTGTTCAGTATGAAAGCTACTTTATAAAAAAACCTCGAAAGGACAACCTAATACCAATTGACCTATCTAAATACGATATAATTCTCTGTGACATCAATGGCGTTGATGCTGGGGTGTACGCTGGGTCAGATGGCCTCAGTGTAATGAGTGACATACGCGAAAAATACCCTCTTCATGTAATAGCTGCATATACCGGAAGCCCCGGATCAATTTACAAACGAGAGAGTTTCAAAACTGACCTACTAGATAAAATATTTAGCAGAGACTGGGAAGTCGATGATTTCCTATTGAACCTACAGCGCTTGACAGATATTTTTATAAAACCAAAAGATCGCTGGAACTTTATAAAAAAGAGACTTTGCTATCTTGGCGTAGATGAGGAAAAAATAGATAAGGTTAGAGTCGTATTCTCTGAAAATATTCTTTATGGAAAAATGCTGAACGAAAAATTCAAGTTTTCGGCGGAAGAATCTTACGCCGCCGTGTCTGACTCCGAAAGCCGCATAGATATTTCCGAGCTGACAAATTATGGAATTACAGCAATAAAAATTGGATCTCTTCTTAAACCAGCTTTTACAGGGACGCCCTAACATGTCAAAAATTGAGATGTCAGATCTAATGGAGCGGTACAGATCAATATCCAGAACCATACAGAATGATATTCAGAACTGCTCAAGAGTAGTAAATACCATTATAACCAGGGACGAGCCGACTAGTAAGACAGCTGCTGATCTGAATAGCACATTAGATATCCTTGAAAACATGAGGGATGCGTGGGGTAATTTTTCCTCCTGGATGCTGGCAGTCACGCTTGATGACTTAGAGGAAGCACGGAAAAATTGCGCACCCGGTGTAATTGACATTAAATCAAAACTATTCAGATCCAAAAAGAAAATCGAAAAAGAACTCAAACTAAAGCGCCTTAAAATAAAAATAGAGCAAGAAGACCAAGCTGTTATCAATACCTACATACCTTATTTCGAACAGCTGTTGGACTTACTTATTGGAAATGCGGCAAAATATTCGAACGAAGGCGGGAACATCGATATATCTTACTCCAGAAATGCCCATAGCAATGGGCTGATTGTATCCATTTCATCCATAGGCCCCATGGTTGAAAAATTTGAGATTCCGTTTTTATGCAACGACGGCTATCGCGGTGACAAAGCAAAAAAAGCGACTACCCAAGGCCAAGGAAAAGGCCTCTTCATTGCAAACAAAATTTGCGATTTAATCCATGCGAAATTAATATTCATTCCGAACTCGCGGTCAAATTTTGAGATTAGCGGCGTACCTTATTCCAATTTCGAAGTTCAAGTAATATTCCCTGATGATGTGCCCTCTCAATCTCAGCAACCGTAGAAATTTTTAGCGATTGTCTTTATAGTTTTTCTGTCCTGAGCTAAATCTTTATCTATGCCAAGCCAAGACCACCGATAACCTACCCTCTTATATTATCTACAAACTTCAACCTACAAATAATATAAGAGGGCCTTTAATGGTTTTGGGGCTGCTGCGCAGCCCAGCGGGAGCAAGCTCCCTCGCCACGGACGCTGGCAGTATTCTTTCAACGCTTGCGCAACGCCTCCAAACGCGCAGGCAAATCCTCCTTGGGAAAGCGTTTTTGCAACGCCAGCAGTTTCTCATCGGCGGCCTTGCTCTCGCCCGCCTCGCGCAAGCGCAGGATCTCCATCAGGCCTTGCTCCAGCGATGGCAGTGCAGCCGGCGACGATTTGCTCATTTTCGCCGCGGGCTTTTCCGCCAAGGACTGCACAGGGCTTGCCGGGGCCCGGGCCAGTTCGCCCTGGGGCGCCATGGGGGTGATCGGGGCCGGAGCGGGCATGGCCGGTGGTGGTGCAGCGGCAACGGCAGGCGCTTGCCGATCGGCGGAAAACTCCATCGAGGCGGGTGAGGCCAGCTCCTCGTGGGGCACGGGAGAGCGCATTACCAGGCCGATCATCAGCGCCACACCGGCGATAGTGGCGAATGCCATTTGCCAGCGCGGCCGTTGGCAGGCTTGCAGCCAGCGTTGCCACAGGCTTGGCGCGGGCGTCGGGGCTTCGCGACGGGCGGTGGCCAGGATGAAGGCGTCCAGGGAAGCCGGCGGCTCGCCGCTGGTGTGTTGGCGGAAATGCTCGATCAGCACTTCGTCGTCGGGATCCGGGGTGTGTTTGGGGTCAATCATGCGGGTACCTCCTCGGCCAGCAGTCGCTGCAATTTCTGCTGGGCGTAACGCAAGCGGCTCTTGACCGTTTCCAGCGGGGCGCCGGTCAGGGCGGCAATCTGCGGCAGCTCCAGGTCGCCGTGCAGGCGCAGCAGGAAGACCTCTCGCTGATCCTCGGGCAAGGCCTGCAACGCGGCGTCGAGACGCGCCTGGTCGCGGCTCAGGCTCAGCTGTTGCTCGGGGCTGCTGGTGTCGTCGGGCTGGACGTGCAATTGCTCGTCATAACTGTCGTGCAACGGATTGTGGACACCCTGTTTGCGCCAGTGGTCGATCAAGCGGTTGCGGGCAATCTGGAACAACCAGGTACGAAAACTCGCCCGGCCTTGTGGCTGGGTGGCGCTGCGAATCAGGCTGAGCCAGGTGTCCTGGAAGATTTCCTCGGCCAGTTCGGCCTTGTTGCTCAAGGATACGAGGAACCGGTAAAGCCCCAGTCGATGACGTGCGTACAGGACCTCGAAAGAAGCCCCGTCGCCGTCGCGGTAGCTGGCCAGCAGCAATTCATCACTGGGGGGATCAAGCGGAGCGGGCATGGGGGTGGCGAACTCCTTTCGATGTGGAACACGGTCTTGCAGATTGCGGATGACGCTGTGGGAGCCGGGCTTGCCCGCGAAGGCGGCGTGTCAGATAACACTTCCTTGCCTGACATGCCGCTTTCGCAGGCAAGCCAGCTCCCACAGTTGATCCCGTTGTGTTCAGAATCACTGTTTGACCGTGGGTTTCAGGCTCTGCGCCAACTCGACCAATTGCACAAACTCTGCGCGCAAACCAAACGGGTCATCACCTCGGGCGGAGCGAGCCAATTGTGCGGTGTCCTTCAAGCTCATCGCCCCAGTGTAACGCCCATCACCCTTGAGCTGCTGGGCGAAGGCCGCCACGGCGGCGGAGAAACGCAGGTCATCGCTAGGCTTGTCGTCGTTCTGCACGCCAGTAATCGGATGCTCGATCAATCGACTGCTACCACCCTCAGCGGGCTTGTAGCGTACGCGCAACATCGCCAACTCCCCTGACTTGCCATCCTGCTTGGGTGTGTTGGCATAGCGCAGCGGCTCCAACCAACCCGGCTGGCCTTTCGGGATAATTTCATACAACGCCGTCACCGTATGCCCGGCGCCGATCTCGCCTGCGTCGACCTTGTCGTTGTTGAAATCCTCACGCTTCAACGCGCGGTTCTCATAGCCCAGCAGTCGATACTCACTGACCTGGGCGGGGTTGAACTCCACCTGCAACTTCACGTCCCGGGCGACCACCGCCAGGGTGGAGCTGAGCTGGTCCACCAGGACCTTGCGCGCTTCGAGCAGGTTGTCGATGTAGGCATAGTTACCATCACCAGCGTCGGCCAATTGCTCCATCAGGTGTTCGTTGTAGTTATCCACACCGAAGCCCAGTGTCGTCAGGGAGACGCCGCTTTTGCGCTGGTCCACCGCCATCTGCTTGAGGCTGACGAAATCACTGACGCCGACGTTGAAGTCGCCATCGGTGGCCAGCAGGATGCGGTTGATGCCTTTGTCGATGAAGCTCTCCCGCGCCATCTGATAGGCCAGTTCGATACCCGAGGCCCCAGCGGTGGAACCACCGGCGTCGAGTTGATCGATGGCGTTGCGGATTGCCACCTTGTCGCGACCCGAGGTGGGCTTGAGCACCACCCGGGATTCACCGGCATAGACCACCAGGGACACCCGGTCCTGATCGCGCAATTGGTCCACCAGCAGTTTCAGCGTGCTCTTGACCAGCGGCAGGCCTTCGCGACGGTCCATGGAGCCGGAAACGTCCACCAGGAAGACCAGGTTGGCCGGCGCCAGGTCCGCCACGGCGCGGTCGCTGGCCTTGATGCCGATGCGCAGCAGGCGGGTGTGGGGATTCCACGGTGAGGGGGCGACTTCGGTCGTCACACCGAAGGGTGAACCGTCGGTGGGCAGGGCGTAGTCATACGGGAAATAATTGACCATTTCCTCCAGCCGCACCGCACCTTCGGGCGGCAGGCTACCTTGGTTGAGGAACCGTCGCACATTGGCATAGCTGCCGGTATCGACATCCACGCTGAAGGTCGACACGGGTGTTTCGGCCACGCTATGGATGGGGTTGTCCGGCAGCTTTTCGTACTGTTCACGCGGTTCGGCACGGTAACCCGCGGCAATGGCATCGTTCGCCACGCTGGGAGCGGGCATCGATGCCGGCTTCATGAGCATGCGCTTGACCGTCGACTGGGGCCCTTGGGCGATCTCGCCTTGTGGCACCACGCTGGGCGCCACAGGCACCGGCTCGGACGGCTGGGCAGCCTCTCGGGAGGAAGACAACCCACAACCGGCCAACGCCACCAGCAAAGTCACGGCGAAGCCCTGGGCAGCAGGACGCATAAAGGGAAATGGACGGGACATGGGCTGAACCTCGTGAATGAATGATCCGTTCACAGAGTCAGACGCAACGCGCACGGGGTTCGGGTTAACGACCAAAAAATTTTTTTGAAGCGCCGCAAAGACAAGACTGGCCACCCCCGCGTGACCAGGTCGTTACCGCGATTGAAGCCATCGCCTGCACGCTGCAGCAGGCATGGCTAGCGGGACGGAATGCCCCGCAGATCATCGGCGATGAAGCCGCTCAACTGGCCGGTGTAATAGTCTTCGACATCGGAGTTGCCTCTGTTCGTCAGGGCGCCCGCGATGCCTCTCATGGCCTCGAGTTGCCCGATCGCCCCACCCGGCATCAGCCCCTGGCGGGCCTGGGCAAAGTGCAACACCTCGACACCGGCCTTCTTCACCTTGACCTGATAATTGAAATCGACACTGGCCAGATACGTACCGTCGGCGACGATTTTGTTCATGAAACCACCTTGAGTGTCTTGAATACGGCGCGCATAGACGGCGTTGACGTCCAGCAAATAGTCAGCGGTTTCCTTGCTGGAGGCATAGCGATTGCCGTCGAGCAGGCGGACGATCAGGTCGGAGTGCAACTGGTCACGGACTTTTTCGTCGGGCAGAAAGCGTTCGTTTTTACCGACGACTTCAACGTTGAACGTGTCGATCCAATAGGTGGCGGTCTCGGGGATCGCCACCGGCGCAGGAGAAATGTAGTAATCGGGCTTGGAAGCGCAACCTGCCATAAGGCAGAGGGCCAGAAAGAGGGTAAAAATGCGCATGGTTGAATTCGTCCTTGAGGGGTAGCGGCATAATCGCGCCTGCATTCTACGGGGTTTGAACGAGCGCTCAAGTCAATCGACCCTTACGGAGCACGGTTCCATCCTGTTCAGCCCACAATGTCCACCACCGTTTTTCCCGCCCCGCGCCCCTCGGCTACCTGGGCAAACGCCTCATTGACGTCCCCCAGGCCAAACCGGCGCGGATCCACCTTGATCCGCAGCTGTCCTGATTCAACCAGCGTCGCCGCCTCCCGCAAGATCCACCCATGATGCTCGCGCCCCTTTCCGGTCAGTAGCGGCATCAACGTAAACACTCCGGAATAGCTTGCGCCCCGGAACGACAACGGCGCGAGGCTGTGTTGACCCCAGCCGAGGCAACTGAGCACATGGCCGGTGTAGGTCTTTACCGCGTTGAACGACGCATCCAGGGTCGCGCCGCCAACGGTGTCGTAGACGATGTCGAAGCCTTCGCCATCGGTGTACAGGCGCACGTAGCTGTCGGGGTCCTGGGTCCGATAGTCGATGGCTGAGGCGCCCAGTTCGCGGATGAAGTCCAGGCTGCTGGCCGAGCCTGTGGCGTAGACCTCGGCGCCCCGGGCCTTGGCGATTTGCACGGCCATTTGGCCGACGCCGCCCGCGCCGCCATGTATCAGCACCTGTTGCCCGGCCCGGATGTTGGCGCGGTCTACCAATCCTTCCCAGGCCGTGATGAATGCCAGTGGCAA
Source organism: Pseudomonas sp. NFACC37-1 (assembly GCF_900101575.1). NCBI lineage: Bacteria > Pseudomonadati > Pseudomonadota > Gammaproteobacteria > Pseudomonadales > Pseudomonadaceae > Pseudomonas > Pseudomonas sp. NFACC37-1. The sequence continues at coordinate 16,155 of NZ_FMUZ01000050.1, forward strand.
GGCGGCCGCTTCGCGCATGCTCAATGAGCGGGGCTTGGGCGCAATCAGGCGGGCATCGACCGCGATGTACTCGGCCAGCGCGCCTTGCGCCCCGCCGATTCCGCCGGCCATGCCGAACACCTCGTCGCCAGGGGCGAAGTCATTCACGCCTTCGCCCCGCTCAACCACCGTCCCGGCCAGGTCGATCCCCAATACGGCGGGCAACGGCTGGCGTGCATGGGCACCGCCTCCCGCCGCGATCTTGGTATCCAGCGGGTTGATTCCGGCGGCATGCACCTTGATCAATACCTGGCCTTTGCCGGGAACGGACCGGGCGATGGAACGGACAATCAGCGGCGCCTGAGCGGTTTCGGCAACGGCGGCGAACATGGTGTTGTTCATGACGGTAAACCTCCAATAAGTGGGCAGGCTCATCATGCGAGCGAAGACGCATTCCGATAAGTGAGCAACAATGGATAGGATTTATTCCAGACAGAGGCTAAATGCTGATGGATCTGCTCGATGCAATGCAGGTGTTCGTGCGCGTGGTGGAGCGCGGCTCGTTCTCGGCGGTCGCCAGGGAGCTGAACCTGGGCCAACCGGCGGTGAGCAAGCAGATCCGCGCATTGGAGCAACATCTGGGTGGGGCGCTGTTTGCCCGCAGCACTCGCCATCTCGCGCTGACCGACCAGGGGCAGCGCTTCTACGCCGAGAGCAAGGACATACTCGCCAGCGTCGACGCCGCACGGCTCAGTTTCGCCAGTGGCCAGGAACAGATCGCCGGCCTTCTGCGCGTGGCGGCGCCCGTCAGTTTCGGCCGGTTGTGTATTGTGCCCCTGGTAGGCGAGTTCCTGGCCCGTCACCCACAGCTTCGTATCGACTTGAGGTTAAGCGACCAGAACGAAGATGTGCTGAAGGAAAACATCGACCTTGCCATTCGCATCGGCGCGGTGAAAAACGAGGGACTGGTGGCGGTTTCCCTCGGCGACAGCCCGCGCCGGGTGTATGCCTCCCCCGCCTATCTGCAACAGCACGGCACGCCCCTCGCACCGGCCGACCTGGCCGGCCATAACTGTTTGGCTTTTACACTGCTGGAGCATTATGACGTCTGGCGGTTCGACCAGGATGGCCGACAGCACAGCGTAACGATCAAGGGCAACGTCACCTGCAACAGCAGCGAGGCGATCCGGGAAATGGTGCTGTCGGGCCTGGGCGTTTCGCTTTCACCGCAGTGGTTGTTCGCTGCCGATGTTCGCCAGGGTACCGTCTGCCCCCTGCTGGCCGATTACCAGCCACTGGCGCTGCCCATCAGCGCCGTGTTCAGTCAAGATCGACGACGCTCGGTACGGACTCGTGCTTTTGTGGATTTTTTGCGTGAGCGTCTTTAACCGGATCAGGATTCACAAGCCAATGACGGCTGCGCCGCCTTCCCATGCCGTCCTGGAAAATACGCCGACGCAGCCACGCCCACCGCCCCCATCACCACGCAATACCCCACGCACACCCACGGGCTCCACGGCACCAGGGCGATCAGTATCAGCGGTGTCATGCTGGCCCACAGGGCATAGGCGATGTTGTAGGTGAGCGAGATGCCGGACACGCGGATCTTCGGCGGGAACAGGCTGACCATCACCGACGGCACCGCGCCGACCACACCGCAACCCAGGCCGGCCACGGCGTAGGCCACGCCCAGCCAGGCGCTGCCGCTGATCAGGCTGGCGTAGAGCACGGCGATGCCCAAGGGCAGCAGCAGGCTGTAGAGCATGACGGTGCGCCAGGCGCCGATGCGGTCGACGATGAGGCCGGCCAGGACGCAGCCGATATTCAGGAAAACGATGCCCAGGCTGCTCAGGGCGAAGGTGTGGCTGGGGGTCATGCCGAAGCTTTTCTGCATCACGGTCGGGGTGATGACCACGAACACCACCACGGCAGAGGTCAGCACGCAGGTCAGGATGGCGGCGGGCAGCAAGGCCTGGCGGTGGTCGCGCAGGACCGTGCGCAACGGCAGTTCCGCAGCGCCTTCGCGATCGGCTTGCAGGGCCATGAAGATCGGCGTTTCGCTCAGCCAGCGGCGCAGCCAGACGCCGATCACACCGAAGACGCCCCCCAGCAGGAACGGCAGGCGCCAGGCGTAATCGAGAATCTCCGCCGGCGTGTAGATCCGCGCCAACGCCGTTGCGGTCAGGGCGCCCAGCAGGTAGCCGAAGGTCAGGCCGGCCTGGAGGAAACCCAGGGCATAACCGCGATGATGCAGCGGCGCGTGTTCGGCCACGAATACCCAGGCGCTTGGCACCTCCCCGCCCACGGCCGCGCCCTGCAGGATACGCAGGGCCAGCAGCAGCAACGGAGCGAAATAGCCGATTTGCGCGTAGGTGGGCATCACCCCGATGAGCAGGCATGGCAAGGCCATCATCAGGATGCTCAGGCTGAACACGCGCTTGCGCCCCAGGCGATCGGCAAAGTGCGCCATGAGAATGCCGCCCAAGGGGCGAGCCAGGTAGCCGGTGGCGAAAATCCCGAAGCTTTGCAGCAAGCGCAGCCAATCGGGCATTTCCGGCGGGAAGAACAACTGGCTGAGGGTCAGGGCGAAGAACACGAAGATGATGAAATCGTAGATCTCCAGCGCGCCGCCCAAGGCGGCCAGGCCCAGGGTCTTGTAATCGGATCGGCTGAATCGGTCACCGGGTAGAACAGGGGTGGCAGTCATAGGCGGATTTGAACGATAAGTTGAAAGAGGGCGACGGCTCAGTCGTCGCGATCAGTGTCCACCGGTTGAACCGGTGGCTGGCCTGGCTCGGCATCTTCGGCCTCGTCGGCAGGCAGGAAATCCTTGCGGCTCCGGGCGATGGCCCGGCGCATTTCGTCGCCCTTGGTGGGGCAGTTCAGGAGGCGGGCGATGCCGTCGGGTTTCTGCGTCATCGCCATCCTCCGGCATGAGTGAACAGGGGCTCGATAGTGCTCGCTTTTGGCGCGTGATGCCAATTTTGTGTCTGAGGGGCGCCATTGTGGCGGGGGCTGCTTTGCAGCCCAGCGGGGATAAATCCCCTCACCACAGGGGTTTGCGCTGTTCGGGTCAGCGGTGGTAGCGGCGCACTACGCTGCTGTTGCGCAGGACGTGGCCTTTGATTTTTTCCATCAGTTGGGCCCGGGTGAGGCCGGCAGGGAAGGCTTCCGGCGGCAGGTCCAGGGCGAAGAGCTGGATCAGGTAGTGGTGAGCGCTGTCGCCGATGGGCGGGCAAGGGCCGATGTAGCCGTGGGTGTTCTTGCTGTTGATGCCGCTCATGCCTTCCAACGAGGACTTGGTTCCGGCGCCCGCTGGAATCTGCCGGGTGGTGGCCTTGATGCCGTAGTGGATCCAGTGGTCGACACCCTGGCCCCTCTGGCCGTCCGGGTCCAACATGACGATGGCGTAGCTGAGGGTGCCCGGTGGGCCGGCGTTCCAGCTCAAGGCCGGGGAAATGTTCTTGCCACCACAGGTGTTGGCGTCACTGGCCGCCGCCGCGGTGAAAAGACGGTCGTCCGACACGCCGGGGATACTGAGGGTAAAACGCTCCTCGGCACGGGCTGCCCCTTGTGCGCACAGCACCAGGGCGACGGCCGCCAGCCAAGGGGTGAAAATGTTCAATCGAGTCATACCGGGGCACCTTGTGCGTGTCTGGCCATGGACGGCTTGCGAACTATAGCCGCAGCGTCGCCAAGGGTGCAGTGACAATTATGCTGAACCTCGTTCCGGCCCTCGACTCCAAAGGGAAACGCCTGCCGGAGAACGCTCATGTCTCTGCATCAAGTCGCCCGTTTCGCCGATGTTCGCGAAGACCGCGGCCTCGAAGTCAAAATCAACGACACGTCCATCCTGTTGCTGCGTTCAGGCGATCAGGTGCGCGCCTTCCAAGGCAAGTGCCCCCATGCAGGCGCACCACTGGCCAAGGGCGCGGTGTGCCATGGACGGCTGATTTGCCCATGGCACAAAGCGGCATTTCGGGCTGAGGACGGCGCCTTGTGCGAGCCGCCGGCCCTCGACAGCCTGGCGCGGTATCACGTCGAAGTCCGCGGCGATGACGTCTGGGTCGATGACCAACCGCTGCCGGCCGATAAAATCCCGCCAGCCGATGACCCGCGCACGTTTGTCCTCATCGGCGCCGGTGCGGCCGGCACGGCTTGCGCGGCGGCGTTGCGGGAGAAGGGGTTTGGCGGCCGGATCCTGTTGATCGACCGCGAAGCCGAAGCCGGCTACGACCGAACGCTGCTGAGCAAATATGTATTGGCCGGCGACATGCCGGTCAACGAGACGGCACCGCTGCGCGATGAAACTTATTTCACCCAGCAACGCATCGAAAGGCTCCACGGCGAGGTCACCCATTTGGACCCCAGTGCCCGGCAAATCCAGCTCGCCGATGGCCGGCGCCTGGACTATGACGCCGCGCTCATTGCCACCGGCGGGGAGCCGAAGACGCCAGCGCTGCCCGGCATCGATTTGCCGCAAGTCTTCGTGCTGCGTTTGATCGCCCACGCCCGGCAGATTCTCGACACTGTCCGGCCAGGGCAACGGGCGGTGATCATTGGCGACAGTTTCATCGCCATGGAGGTGGCCTCGTCCCTGCGCAAGCGCGAGCTGAGCGTCACCGTCTTGGCCCGGCACCCGGTGCCATTCGCCGCGCAATTGGGCGAGAGCGTCGGCCAGGCCATCCTGGCCCGGCACCGGGCCAACGGCGTGGTGTACCACACCGACGGCGAAGCGGCACGGATCGAGGGAGCGCACAAGGTCGAAGCCGTGGTGCTGGATAACGGCCAGCGTTTGGCTGCGGACCTGGTGATCGTCGGCATCGGCGTGCACCCGGCCACCGAGCCGTTTGCCGGGTTGCCACGGGAACAGGACCAGTCGCTGTCCGTTGACGCGGGCATGCGTGTGGCTGATGGCTTATGGGCCGTGGGTGATATCGCGACGTTCCCCCTCAACGGCACGCCTGTGCGCATCGAGCATTGGCGCCTGGCCCAGCAACAGGCGCGCATCGCCGCCGCAAACATGCTCGGCGGCGACGAGCGCTATCTGGACGTGCCGTTTTTCTGGACCTATCACTTTGGCAAACGCTACGACTACCTCGGGCACGCTGAACATTGGGACGAGGTGGAATTCAAGGGCACGCCCGAGCATCCGCCCTTTATCGCCCTGTTGGGCAAGGACGGCCTCGTTGCCGCCGCCGTGGCCTGCGATGAAGGCCGGGCCATGGCAGCACTGGCCCAGCGCATGAAGCAACCGTTGCCGGTGGACGAGGCGTGGCGGCTGGTTCGGGATTTCTCGTCGTAAACCTGACCCACACCCAAATCCCCTGTGGGAGCGAGCTTGCTCGCGATAGCGGTGGGTCAGCTTGCATCAATGCACAGACTGATCGGCCGGCAAGTGGATAACCCGTGGTCGCTCCAATGGCGCCAGGGGCGGTGGCTGCAAGTCCGGACTGAGCAAATGGAAATGCGGCACGACGTGGCTGATGTCGCCGTCCTGGTTGTTGTGGATGATCTTCGAGCCGGGCTGGCGCAACGTGTCCAGGCGCTCGCCGGTCAACTTGAAGCTGGCGCTCAAGCCCTGGTCATCCACCACCGGTGCCGGCAACCGGCGCTGGGCGAAGCTGCGGCTTTTGCGCTGTTGATAACGCGCCCAGGCAATCAGCAGCACCGCGTTGACCAACGCGATCCACCCATAGACCTGCAAAGTCCCCAGGGTGTCGAACAGCGTCCCTCCCAGGCGCGGGCCGGCCTGGCCGTCGAGCAGCGGCCACAGCCCATTGACCAGCAAATACAACAACCCCACCCACGCCAGCACGGTGAAAAGCGCATCGATGACCACCAGAAAAGGTCGTTGCCGGGTCCTGACAATTTTCATCGGATCACTTCCTCTTCCTGATCATCGAACGGTTTGATACCGCGATCCGGACTGATCCAGCGCGCACGCTTCTGATGCTGCCCGAACAGCACTTTGGGAAAGCTCACCAGGGTGGTGAAGAGGCTGATCAGCCAGAACACCAACGGGTACCAGACCACCCAGAACATGATGTGCCACAGGCCTTTTTCGTAGCGCCGATCGATCAGGATGCTCACCGCGAACTGCAGCAGGCACACCACGGCCAGCAACAGGCCGGTGAAGGCTGGCGGCATCAGGTGATCCACGGCGATGGCCGCTGGCATTTCGACGAATTTGCCGGCGCCCCAGAAGATCACCGACAACAGGAAGGTAAACGCCCAGCCGGTGGACAGGCAGTATTCGAACAGCAGCGGCCACAGGTAGCGATGGCGGTACTGCCAGATGCCGCGGATGTTCTTGAACAGCACCTCGGCGCCCCCCTGGGCCCAGCGCAGGCGTTGCCGCCACAGGCCGCGCAAGGTTTCGGGCATGAGGATCCAGCACAGCGCGCGCGGTTCGTAGAAAATGCTCCAGTGATCCAGTTGCAGCTTCCAACTGATGTCGATGTCTTCGGTGATCATGTCCGGGCTCCAGTAGCCGACCCGGTGCAGGGCGGTGCGACGGAACGCAACGATCACGCCGGACACGGTGAAGATCCGCCCGAAGACCCGCTGGGTACGCTTGATCAGGCCGATGATCGAGGAAAACTCGCCGACCTGGACCCGGCCTATCAAGGTCGAGCGGGTACGGATGCGTGGGTTGCCGGTTACCGCGCCGAGGCGGGCGTTGTCCAGCATCGGCGCCACCAGGTAAGCACAAGTGTTCGGCGCCAGCAGCGCGTCACCGTCGATGCACACCAGGTATTCGCTGCGCGCCGCAATGGCACCCATACGCAAGGCCACGGCCTTGCCCTGGTTTTCCGCCAGGTGCAAGACGCGCAGGCGCGGGTCTTCGGCTGCCAGTTGGTCGAGCATCTGGGCGGTGTTGTCCTTGGAGCCGTCGTTGATGGCGATGACTTCGATGTTCGGATAATGCTGGCCCAGCGCCGCGTGAATGGTGTCGGCAACGTTGTCGCCTTCGTTGAAGCACGGGATCAGGATGCTGATCAGTGGCTCGCCCGCCAGGGGCGGTGGCAAGGTGTCGTCCTTCCACGGCCAGTGGCGTTCCCAGTGCAGCCAGAAATACAGGCCACCGGCAATCCACAGCCCGGACATGAACAGCGGGTAAAAGAACACGAAGTCCATCAGGAATTGCCCGGTGACCAGGAAGATCAGGCCCAGGGGCACCCCAAGGACGATCGCCAGCACCAGCAGGGCGAGCAGTCTGTCGAGCATGTCAAGGATTCCACTTGTTGGAGAGCGCCGGCCGCACGGTTTTCACGGCGGGCTGGTCTTCGATGAAGTTGTCCGGGTAGTAGCCGAAACTGGTCACGCCCTGGCGCTTGAGGCGCCCCATCCAGTCGGCCAGCAGTTCGCCGTCGATGTCGGTCACCGGTTGGCTGTCCCAATCTCGCGCCTGCAACTCGAACACCGTGCGCTTGAGTGCACCGGGCCGGCTTTTGACGGTCTGGACCAGACGTTCCAACCATGGGCCGGACTGTGCACGGGTCTGCTTTTCCATCAGCGGCATGGCCATCGGTGCCGTCCAGTCGTAGGCGCCGAGGAAGTCGTCAAGGTTCTGGGCGAACCAGGCTTCGCTTTGCGGGTTGAGCATCGGTTCGGCAAAGATATTGCGCGCCGTCAGCACCTGCGGACCACGAATCGCCCGGACCTTGGCGGTCAGCTCATGGGTGAAGTCGATCAGGTAGCGGCTCTTGAAGCGGGTCCAGCGTTGCATCGTCGCAGGATCGTCCCGCAGGGCGGCGATGGACGTCGGCAAGCCATGGGCGGCATAGACTTTCAGGGCCGCGGGACTGGCGTCCTCGAAATCGGAGAACACCGCGTCGTCATGGTACAGAACGCCATCCAACGAACTCATCCGCGCCAGGTCCTCGTAGAGCTCGCCGATGACCTTGCGCACGTTCGGGTCGAACGGCGACAGGCGCACGTATTGGTCCGGGGCGACGCCGGTCTTGCCGGTTTCCGGGTCCCAACGCTGCACCCGCGGCAACTTGGCGTCCAAGGCGAAACTGAGCACCGGCATCCAGGCATAGACCTTCGCGTTGGCCCGGGTGCGCAGTTGCCAGGCGACTCGGTCGAACAGGTCGGCCCGTACTGGCAGGTGGCGGTTGGGGAAGTACAACGAGTGCACGAGGCCGTCGCCTTTGGGATCGGCAAAGGCTTGCAAGAACACCGTATTGGCGCCCAGGTCGGAAATGCGCTGGACCAACTTGCCGACGTTGGCTTCCTGCTGCACCGGGTCCGGGTCGTAGACGTAGTCCAGATCGACATGCACCACGCGCATCGGGTCCATTGTCTGCACCGAGACGATGCTTTCGGCGAAATGGGCGCCATCCGGATCGGACGCCACCAGGAAGCGTGGGCCGCTCATCAGGTTATCCAGGCTGTCGAGGCCGTCCTCCAGGGTCAGGGCCATTTGATAGCCTTCGCTGCCAATCACCTGCAACGCAGTACCGTCGGCTTCACCGTAAGGCCAGACCCAAACGCGCGGGCTATAACCGGCGACCTTGCGGATTTTCTCGGAAATGGCCGCCACGTCCTTGCGCAGGCGAGCCTGGAAATCGGCCTCGGTCTCATAGCGACCGGTGGCCGGATCGTAGCGCCGGGTCGTCGCCGCAGGTTGCTGGTTGCCTTGCGGGTTGGCGAGGATGCCTTTGTGATTGGCATCGGTGTGGGCGGCGATTTCCACCAGGCCCGATTTCGACACCTCACGAATCTGCTCCCAGGTCAGGAACTCGGAACGCTTGCGCGGCACCCCGGCGAAATCCACCGTCTGGTTCAGTGGCGTATCCACCCAACTGCCGACCGGAGCCAGGATGGCTGGCCAGTTATAGGCTCGCAGGATGGGCATGACACGGGTGTAGAAGCTCGAATAGCCGTCGTCGAAACTCAGCAGCACCGCACGGGGCGGCAGTTCCGGACCGCCATTGCGGGCCGTGATGATCTGGTCCACCGTGACCGGCTGGTAGTTGTTTTCCCGCAGCCACGCCAGTTGCTCGATCAGCCGTTCGGTACGCACGGCCACCAGCGCCTGGTCCGGGTCTCGGTCGTCGACATCGTGGTAGGCGATGCCGAGCACATGGTTCTTCGGCCACGGGGCGTCATTGGCCGCCAGCGGACGCTGCGAAGGCGGCGTGAACGCCGGGGCTTGCTGGGCACAAGCGCTGATCAGCAAGACCCCCAGCAGAAGGATGAATCGCGAAATGACAGGCATCTTCAAACTCTTCTAGAAGCGATAGGTGAGGTCGACAAGCAGGCGCAAATCGCTTTCGCGATCGCCGTCGTAGGGGCGGTTGAGCCAACTCAGCGCGGCACCTGCCTCCAGCACGTCGTTCCAGATGAAACGCTGGCCGTAGCCGAGCAATCCCATGGCCCCGGTGTTGTAGTCACGCTGGCTGTAGGTACCGGCACCGACCTGGAATTGCTGGCTCCACGTGGTTTCGTAGCGGCGATACAACACGTGGTTGGCGCTCACGGTCGGCATGACGCTGAAATCCGCTTTCGGGTTGAAATAAGGCACTTCGTTGGAGCCGCTGTTGCGGCTGGCGCCGACTTCCAGACCCAGCTCCACTTGCACGCGCGGCGTGCTGTAGATGCCCTCGCGGCCGGTCAGTTGGGTTTCGAGGCGGTTGTTGCCGTCACTGAAATGGGACGGGCTCACCGCCAGCCGCCACTCGCGGCTTTCATTGGCCCGCCAGCGGACGAAACCACTCCCGCCGTTGGCGCGGATGCCGCTGTTGAGCGCCCGCAGCGGGGTATTGGCCGAGAGGTAATCCAGGCTGCCGCCGTATTGCCAGTGATCGTCGATGTCTCGGGCCACGGCCAGGCGCGCGCCCTGTTTGTCACCGGAGCCATACGAGTGATTGGAGACCTCGGCCTCCAGCGTCATGTCCCGAGTGCGACGCTCCACGCCCAGGCGCTGCCAACGGTGGTGGCCAGTGCCTTCCTCGAAATCACCGGTGGCGTAGCCGGCACCGCCGAACAGCCGCCAGTCTTCATCGATGGGCGGGCTGTAGAGCAGCGTTTCGACACCAAAGTCCCGGCTGCCAGTGACTGCACCGGCGTCACCGTTGCCACCGCCATAGCTCTTGCCGGTGTAGGCCTCGATGCGCAGCTCGGCCATGTCGTGTACCTCGCGCTGGCGCTGCAGACGTTTGACATGGGCGTTTTCCGGGTAGCGGGCGACCACGTCGTCGGTCAGCGCATCCAGCTGCCGCCATTCCTGCAAATCCATGGCGGCGCGGGCCTGGGCGATTTCCAAGTCACGGTTGCGCGGGATCGTCGCCTCGACTTCTTTGAGCAGGTTTTCCGAACGGCGCGGCCAGTCGCGGGCCTGGTACAGATCGGCCTGGGCCAGGCGCATGCCGGTGTTGCCGGGGCCCTGGCTGACCAGGGTTTCCAGGCGCGCCTCGGCAGAGGGCAGGTCGGCGCCGTAGGTGCCGGCCTGGGCGGCGAGTTGCTGGGCGTCCATCCATTCATCGTTGGGGTTGCCGATCGGCAGGCCCTTGAGCTCGATGCGCGGACGCTGGGCTTTCGCCATGTCTTCGGCCAGTGCACGGGCCTCTTCGGATTTTTCACTTTCCAGCAACGCATAGTAGAGCGCGGTGCTGTCTTCAAAACGCTCCGCGGGATCGGCATCCGGCGCAGCCAGGACACGGCGGTAGAGATCGACGGCAATCTCCGGCTCACGCTGTTCCAGATAGGAGGAGGCCACCCAGCGCAGGGCGTAAGTGGGAATGCTCACGCCCTCGGCGATCAGCTTCTGGTATTCAGCAATCACTTCTGCTCGACGGGCGCGGGCATTGAGTGCGCCCATGCGATCGATGCGCCAACGGAGTACGTCGTCATGGGCCTCGGCCACCGGAGTCCAGGTGACGAGCAACTTGTCGTAGTCGGCCAAGGCGCGGTCGGCAATGACGAAGCGCTCCTGTTCGCTGCGGCTGGCCATGTCCGCCAGGCGCACCCGCTCGGCGGCGACGTCACCCTCCAGGCGTCGTTGCACGCCACGCTCGATCAGCCCCGGCTGCAGACGCGCCAGGCGCAGCGCCGGCTCTGGCAACCGTGCGCGTTGCAGGGCGTAGATGTATTCGCGCGCTACCTCTGGACTGTTGCCGGCGCGCGTGAAGGCCTGGTCGTATTCGAACAGCGCTTCGTGAGGGCTGTTGGCGCGGGTCAAGGCATAACCCAGTGCCAGTCGACGCATCGGATCTGTCGGCTTGGCAGCGACCAGGGCCTTGGCGCGGGTGACGGCTTCGTCTGGCTGGCCTGCATCGGCCTGGGTCAAGGCCAGGCCGAGTTGCAGGTCGGGGTTCTGGGGGGCGATCACCAACGCCTGGCGGTACAGCTCGGCCGCCGAATCCCAGCGCTTGAGGTTGCGATAAGCTCGAGCCGTCGCAGTCAGCGCCTGGACGGGCAGCGCTCGATTGCGGCCCTGGGTCTCATAGACTTTCACCACTTCGGTATCGAGGCCGGCCCAGCTGGCGATCTGCAGGTGGTCACTGATCTGCGCGGCGCTGGCCTGACCGGCCGGCACCTGGCGCAACGCAGTCAGCGCTGGCGTGTAATGGCCGGCACGGGCGTCGAGCACCATTTGGTCATAGGCGGTATCGGCAAACGCCAGCATCGGCCAGCACAGTTGGCTGCACAGCGCGACGCGAAACAACGGGCGCAAACCACGTTGAACAAAAGGACCCACAGTACGCGGCATTCGTCAGCATCCTTACATGGCCAGCCGGGTCGCAGTGCCCCCTTGCCCATCAAACAGGAAGCCGGATCAAAGGAATCCAGCCAAGCTCTAATGGGCTTAGTCTTGCACTCTCAGGCGGGTCATCTTCAGGAACGCCACAATTCTTCAGAATCGATACAGATTTCGGCCCAGGGCTGATCTGTGAGCATAAAAAACCCGGCCGTGCTGCATGCACGGGCCGGGTTTTGGGTGTGACTTGAACGGTTTACTGGATGGCGACGCCGCCGCCCAGCTTGCTCATCACAAATGCCGAGAATTGTTCAACGGTCATTTTCTGGCCATTGAAATCGACCTGGTTGTTGGCGTAGTGCAACTTGGTGACAACGTCGTTGCCTTCAAGGGTCGCCAATTGAGTACCGACGGCCATGGCGCTGAACATATCGCTGGTAGCCGTGGCTTGATCAGCGATCAGCTTGGCATCCGTCTGGCCTTCCATCTGTGCCTGCACGGTCATCAGGTCGACCAGCATCGGCTTGGAAACCTTGAGATTGAAATCCAGCAAGGCGAGCAACTGACGTCCCAATTCCTCCGGCGGCAGGTCCATGGACTGCGGCTTGGTCAGATCAACGATCAGGCTGGCACGGCTTTCACCGTTGGCGGTACTGAACGACAGATTTTCCAAGGCCACCTGCGGGGCACCGGCCAAGAGTTTTTCCAGATCGGCTTTGACCTGTGCTTCCTCAGCTTCGGTCAGGTTCAACTCTGGCGTCGGCTCACCGGCTGCAGCGGCTTCGGCGGCCGCTTTTTCGTAGGGCTGCAGCTTGGTCTGGTAGATCTGCATCAGCGACATGGTGGCCGGGATGTCCAGGTTCTTCAGGCTGACCGCCATCTGTGCCGAACCAATGGTCTTGTCGTTGAACGACAACTCACCGATCTTGTAATCGGCACGCCCCGAAGCGCTGGTGCCGTTCTCGCTGCTGCTGTTCTTCATTTCGAAGTTCTTCAGGCCCAGCACCGACTTCGGCTCACCAAACGTGGCCTTGGTGCTGCTCATCAGCAGGGTGTTGTCACCCATGTAGTAACCGTATGAGCTCTTGCTCAGGTTACTGGCCAATGTCAGGCCGTTCAGCTCGACCTGCACCGGTGTCTGATCTTCGGCAACAGTGGTCAACTTGAAGCTGTCCATGTAGCCATCGGCCTTGATCTTCTGGCCTTGGGCGCTGGCGGCCACGTCGATCTTAAGACCAGAGAAGGTGAGCTGGGACTGCTCATCCAACTTGGTGTCCAACGGCAGCAGCTCGTAGGTGCCGTTGATGGATTCGTCATAACCCAGGTTGACCACACCTTTGAGCGGCGACTGGTCCTTGGTCGCAGCGAACCACTTGTCAGTCAGTGGATTGCGCTCAAGAGCAGTGTGACTGGTGGCCATGACCGGCAGCCACTTGAGCGTAATCAAGCGCGAGAATGGCAGTGGGCCGTGCTCGATCCGGTCGACGAAGAGCAACTCGACCGACTCGCCACCGAATATCTCGCCTTCGCCTTTGAGACGGTAGTGGGCGGTGCTGCTGAATGTGCCACGGTCCATGGAAACCAGCTCCAGGGCGGCTGTGCTGTTGGACCCGGACAAGGCTGTCTGCATCTGCTTATTGCTATCGGCAATAGCATTTTTCAACACGCCCTCGAGTTTGGTCCCGGTGTACCAGGCGCCACCCGCGCTGATAGCACCGACAGCCACAACGATTCCCAAAAGTACGCTTGCTGATTTATTCATGAGTGACCCGATCGATATCCATGGTTGAAGAAAGCCGTCGTCTTCCCTGACCCGCCAAAGGGGTGGCTCGACGCCGCAAAGAGGAGGGGAGATTACCACCAGGCACCCCTGCGGGCCCAATGTTTATAGGGGTAAAAACGTTTTCTTGAGAGGTGGTCTACGAATATTGGACTTCGATCTCATCGAGCTGATGGTCGAAAGTCTTGAGGCGGGCCGTCCAGGTGTACACCAGCACTTCGAAATCGCGATTGATCACGGCCGCACCCGATGACTCTGCGCGCGAATCGCAAAAGTCCAGTTGATAGCGCTCCCGGGCCATGGCGTTAGCCACGTCGCACAATTCACGGGCGTTGTTGAGCCAGTGCCAGCCATCCTGGGTGACCTGCTTGTCCAGGGCCGCGCACTGGACTTTCAGGGCTTCCAGGCTTTTTTCCAGCGGGGTACCGGTGAGCTCGCCCATGACTTCCTGGAATGTGCGGCCAGGTTGCCAGTAACTGCCCCAGAAATAACGGTCAAACACTGTTTCGACGCGGCGCAATGCCACCTTGGTGTCCCAAATCAGCACCAGGGTCTTGCCTTGCTCGAGGTGTTTTTTCTTGATGCGTTGGCCCTGAAGCGAAGCCCAGGCCACGATAGCGATGGATATCACGCCAATCAACGCTGCCGCGCTATCGAGGAACAGTAGCGCCTTGTCGATTTGATGAGTGAGCATGACGCCATAGAAATAAGTGGCCGAAAGCAGCAGTAATGCTGCGGTGGCGCACCAAAAGCCGGGAGCATAAGGGTTTTTCATTATTGGAATCCCCATGACCAGTGACGTCGTGGCCCTCTTGGTCGCCAGAGCCCGACTCTCACAGCATAGCAACGGCATGGGGGGTTTGCCGGAGCATCAGAGGCTCGATCCGATTACCGGCCCAAAATGACAAAACCCCTGTCTGCTGAGGCAGACAGGGGTTCTGGGAATTCAATCTTGACGATGACCTACTCTCACATGGGGAAACCCCACACTACCATCGGCGATGCATCGTTTCACTTCTGAGTTCGG
>NZ_FMUZ01000049.1:0-33751 GCF_900101575.1 Pseudomonas sp. NFACC37-1
AAAAAAAAAGACTACTACGGCCTCTGCTGACTTCTCGCTCCGGCTTGCACCGTCGCCCTTTCAGGCACAAGGCGAGATCTCCCCAGGTAAGAACGCAATCCTTCACCACACAACCGCCGGATTTACGCAGCCTGATCCTTGACCACAAGAACTTCGCGGTTTTATGCCCGCTCGCCCTGATCGGCTTCGCCTTCTATCCGGTTCTTGTACATCGGCTCATGGCTTCGATCCACGCTTCCTCCCCACACTCGGTCGCCCTCATGCAGTTGCGCTTCACTTCGTTCGCTGTGGTCAGCTTACGGCGGGACTTTCACCCACAAGATTGCGCCCATGCTGGGCGCACATAAAAAACCCCGCTTGCTTTCGCAGGCGGGGTTTTTCGCTACAGGGGTAAGGCTGGCTTACATCATGCCGCCCATGCCACCCATGCCGCCCATGTCTGGCATGCCGCCGCCAGCTGGAGCGTCTTCCTTGATTTCAGCGATCATCGCCTCGGTGGTGATCATCAGGCTGGCAATCGACGAAGCCGCTTGCAGAGCCGAACGAGTCACTTTGGCCGGGTCCAGGATACCCATTTCGATCATGTCGCCGTATTCGCCGGTAGCAGCGTTGTAACCATAGTTACCCGAACCCTGCTTGACCTTGTCGACCACAACGCTTGGCTCGTCGCCGGAGTTGGCAACGATCTGGCGCAGCGGTGCTTCTACAGCGCGACGCAGCAACTGGATGCCCACGTTCTGGTCATCGTTGTCGCCTTTGAGTTCGCTGATGGCTTGCAGGGCACGAACCAGTGCCACGCCACCGCCAGGTACCACGCCTTCTTCGACGGCTGCGCGGGTAGCGTGCAGGGCGTCTTCAACGCGGGCTTTCTTCTCTTTCATTTCAACTTCGGAACCGGCGCCAACCTTGATCACTGCAACGCCGCCGGACAGCTTGGCCAGGCGCTCTTGCAGTTTTTCACGGTCGTAGTCGGACGAAGTCTCGGCCACTTGTGCGCGGATCTGGGTCACGCGAGCCTGGATGTCAGCCTCGACGCCGGCACCGTCGATCACGGTGGTGTTTTCCTTGGACAGGATCACGCGCTTGGCGTTACCCAGGTGCTCCAGGGTAGTGCTTTCCAGGCTCAGGCCGATCTCTTCGGAGATCACGGTACCGCCGGTCAGTACGGCGATGTCCTGCAGCATGGCCTTGCGACGGTCGCCGAAGCCTGGAGCCTTGACGGCTGCGACTTTAACGATGCCACGCATGTTGTTCACAACCAGCGTCGCCAGGGCTTCGCCTTCAACATCTTCAGCCACGATCAACAGTGGGCGGCCGGCTTTGGCAACGGCTTCCAGCACGGGCAGCATTTCGCGGATGTTGGAGATCTTCTTGTCCACCAGCAGGATCAGCGGGC
The DNA here is from genome assembly GCF_900101575.1 of Pseudomonas sp. NFACC37-1. Taxonomy (NCBI): domain Bacteria; kingdom Pseudomonadati; phylum Pseudomonadota; class Gammaproteobacteria; order Pseudomonadales; family Pseudomonadaceae; genus Pseudomonas; species Pseudomonas sp. NFACC37-1. The sequence goes on from NZ_FMUZ01000049.1 coordinate 1,397, forward strand.
CGTCGAGCTCGGCGGTCATGGTGTCCGGCTTGTTGACGAAGTACGGGGACAGGTAGCCACGGTCGAACTGCATGCCTTCTACAACCGACAGTTCGTTTTCCAGGCCCGAGCCTTCCTCAACGGTGATCACGCCTTCTTTACCGACTTTTTCCATGGCTTCGGCAATGATGTCGCCGATGGAGTTGTCGGAGTTGGCGGAGATGGTGCCGACCTGAGCGATCGCCTTGGTGTCAGCGCATGGCTTGGACAGGGCTTTGAGCTCTTTGACAATGGCGATGGTCGCCTTGTCGATGCCGCGCTTGAGGTCCATCGGGTTCATGCCGGCAGCGACGGCTTTCAGGCCTTCGTTGACGATCGACTGAGCCAGTACGGTCGCGGTGGTGGTGCCGTCACCGGCGTCATCGTTGGCACGGGAGGCAACGTCTTTGACCAGCTGCGCGCCCATGTTTTCGAAGCGATCTTTCAGCTCGATTTCCTTGGCTACGGAAACGCCGTCCTTGGTGATGGTCGGAGCGCCGAAGCTCTTCTCGATGATCACGTTACGGCCTTTCGGGCCCAGGGTCGCTTTTACTGCGTCAGCCAGGACGTTGACACCGGCGAGCATTTTCTTGCGGGCGGAATCGCCGAATTTAACTTCTTTAGCAGCCATGATCGATATTCCTTAAATACTTTGTAGTCGCGGGAAAATGAGCGGGAAATCAGCCTTCGACAACAGCGAGAATTTCGCTCTCGCCGATAACCAGCAGGTCTTCGCCATCAACTTTCACAGTGTTGCTACCGGAGTAAGGGCCGAACACAACCTTGTCACCCACTTTCACGGACAGCGCACGTACTTCACCGTTTTCCAGGGCCTTGCCTGGGCCTACAGCGAGGACTTCACCCTGGTTTGGCTTTTCAGCAGCCGAACCTGGCAGGACGATACCGCCAGCGGTTTTCTTTTCTTCTTCGCTGCGACGGACGACGACGCGGTCATGCAGAGGACGAAGCTTCATTGTCGATCTCTCCTAATTGTGGTTTTCATCGGCCGGTGTAGTCCCGGCGGGTTTAACGAATCCGGCTGTGCCGGGTGCGGTTCGTCAAGCGAACCGCGGAAGTCTGTCCGGTGTTGCCACCGGAAACCTTGCGGTGACCCATACATAAGGGCGCACAAGGCGATTACAAGGGCACGGCATGAAATTTTTTACTTCTCGGAACCGAAAACGAACACGGCACCCGAAGGTGCCGTGTCGCGGTTTTTTACTTGGGGTCGCGATGTTCGAATTCGCCTTCGATCACGTTGGGCTCACGGCCCAGGGGTTCTCGCGGAGCCGGCCCGCCACGGGGCTGCAGGTCATCGGCGAAGGCCCGCTGGCGCATCGCCTGCTCTTCGGCGCGCTGGCGCATTTTATTGGCCAGCAGCCGACGGGTGAACGGCAACAGCATGACCAGGCCCAGCACGTCGCTGATAAAGCCTGGCAGGATCAACAGGCCGCCACCCAATGCCAGCATCAGGCCTTCGAGCATGGTCTGGGCAGGCAGCTCGCCACGGTTCAGGCTTTCACGGGCACGCAATGCCGTGGCGAGGCCGGCGATGCGCAGCACGAACACGCCGAGCATCGAGCCGAGAATGACCAGCAACAACGCCGGGAAAAACCCGATCGCACCGCTGACCTTGACGAATACGAACAGCTCCAACACCGGAAACAGCAGAAAGAGCAACAAAAAAGGGCGCATCAAATGGTTCCTCAACGCAAGAATGCCTTGCTATGAAACCCTAAATGACGTCGCCCTTTCGTGAATTCAAGCGTCGGCCTCGGCATTTTTTGGCCATTGCTCGGCGTGAGCCAAGTAAACCAAGGCTTCGCGCACTTGTGTCGGCGTGTTGCAAGGTGCCGCAAACGCCAGCCAGTGCAGGCCCAGGCCAATGCGCAGGTGCATGCCCTCGCTGTCGATGCCCACCAGTTGCGCCGGTTCGCTTTTCGGCAGGCCGGCCAGTTCCACGTAATGGGCGATGGCTTTGGCGTGATCGGCGTTCATGTGCTCGATCATGCTGGCTTCGGCTTTGCCGGCGAAGGGGTTGGCCAGGGTGAGCCGGTCGATCCAGTGAATGGCGCCAAAGCCGCCGATGTAGCGATGGCGCACCGGCTCGAGCACCCAGAAATCGAAGTCATGGGCTTTATGGTAGTTCTGCGAGTCAGGGAAATAGCGGTAATAACGCTCGGCGGCCGCTTCGATGGCGGCGCTGTCTTCGAGCTTCCGGGCTTCGGCCAGGTAGGTCAGGCGCCCCACGGCCTGCACATCCTCGGCACCGCGCTCGCCCACCAGCATCGAACACTTGGGGTCTTTTTGCAGGTTGTGAGTGTGCTGGGCAATGCGGCTGATCAGGATCAGCGGCCAGCCTTGTGCGTCCAGGCAATACGGGACGACGGAGCCGAACGGAAAGCCGGGCATGGATTTGGAATGAGTGGAGAGCATTCCACGGTATTCCTTGAGCAGCAGTTCCCGGGCATGTCTGGCAGCTTCAACGCTCAATTTATGACTCCTCTTATGAAATCCGTCTAGAAAACGGTCGGGCGACTGGAGTAATGTTCCGATATACCTAGGGGACAGTTCGCGTGTGCAGTCGGGCTGCACCGTCACAAATTCGAGAAACCGCCCAACAGGTCCTCCTCCACCGCTGCGCCAGCTGGAACATGAGAATGCAACTCACTGACAAAGTAATCATTATCACCGGCGGTTGCCAGGGCCTGGGCCGTTCCATGGCCGAGTATTTCGCCGACAAAGGCGCAAAGCTGGCGCTGGTGGACCTCAACCAGGAAAAACTCGACCAGGCGGTGGCCGCCTGCGCAGCCAAGGGCGTCGAGGCCCGCGCCTACCTATGCAATGTCGCCAATGAAGATCAGGTGATCGACATGGTTGCCCGGGTGGCCGAGGACTTCGGCGCGATCCACGGCTTGATCAACAACGCCGGGATCCTGCGCGATGGCCTGCTGCTCAAGGTCAAGGACGGCGAAATGACCAAGATGAGCCTGGCCCAGTGGCAGGCCGTGATCGACGTCAACCTCACCGGCGTGTTCCTGTGCACCCGTGAAGTGGCGGCGAAAATGGTCGATCTGAAAAACAGCGGCGCCATCATCAATATCTCGTCGATTTCCCGTGCCGGCAATGTTGGCCAGACCAACTATTCGGCCGCCAAGGCCGGTGTGGCTGCCGCCACCGTGACCTGGGCGAAGGAACTGGCGCGCTACGGCATCCGTGTCGCCGGCATCGCACCGGGCTTCATCGAAACCGAGATGACCCTGGGCATGAAACCCGAAGCCCTGGAGAAAATGACCTCGGGGATTCCGCTCAAGCGCATGGGCAAGCCCGAGGAGATCGCCCATTCGGCGGCGTATATCTTCGAAAATGACTACTACACCGGTCGGATCCTGGAGATGGATGGCGGGTTGCGGATCTAAGGTCACCGCAAACCAAATGTGGGAGCGGGCTTGCTCGCGAATGCGGTGTGTCATTCAACGGATAAGTTGACTGATCTACCGCATTCGCGAGCAAGCCCGCTCCCACAGGGGCCGGCGTGCGATCAATCGTCGCTGACGGTGATGTTCGGCATCACCGGTGACGCAGCCTCTTGCAACACAATCCGCGCGCCCACGTGGCGGGCCAGTTCCTGATAGACCATGGCGATCTGGCTGTCCGGTTCGGCGATGACCGTCGGTTTGCCGCCGTCGGCCTGTTCACGGATCACCATCGACAGCGGCAGCGAAGCCAGCAATTCGACGCCGTACTGGGTCGCCAGTTTTTCCCCGCCACCTTCGCCGAACAGGTGCTCGGCATGTCCGCAATTGGAGCAGATGTGCACGGCCATGTTTTCTACCACGCCCAGCACGGGGATGTTCACCTTGCGAAACATCTCCACGCCCTTGCGCGCGTCCAGCAGGGCCAGGTCCTGGGGAGTGGTGACGATCACCGCACCGGCCACCGGGACTTTCTGCGCCAGCGTCAGCTGGATATCGCCGGTGCCCGGCGGCATGTCGATCACCAGGTAATCCAGGTCGCCCCACGCGGTTTGCGTGACCAGTTGCAGCAAGGCCCCGGAAACCATCGGTCCGCGCCAGACCATCGGCGTGTTGTCGTCGGTCAGGAAGGCCATGGACATGACTTCCACGCCATGGGATTGCAGCGGCACGAACCACTTCTGGTCCTTGATCTGGGGCCGGGTGCCCTCGGCGATCCCGAACATGATGCCCTGGCTCGGGCCGTAGATGTCCGCGTCGAGAATCCCGACCTTCGCCCCTTCACGGGCCAGGGCCAGGGCCAGGTTGGCGGCGGTGGTGGACTTGCCCACCCCGCCCTTGCCCGAGGCCACGGCGATCACGTTCTTGACGTTGGCCAGCCCCGGCACCTGCGCCTGGGCCTTATGGGCAGCGATCACGCTGGTGACCTTGACTGTCGCGGCGGTCACGCCGTCCAGGCCTTCGATCGCCATTTGCAGCATCTGCGCCCAGCCGCTCTTGAAGAGGTCGGCGGCGTAGCCGATTTCCAGCTGGACACTGACGCGATCGCCCTGGATGTCGATGGCGCGCACGCATCCGGCGCTGACCGGGTCCTGGTTCAGGTAGGGGTCGGTGTACTGGCGAAGGACGGTTTCCACCGCTGCGCGGTTGACGGCGCTCATGGGCAACTCCGATAGCAAGACTTGAAAAACAGGCCGCTATCCTACGCCCCGCGCTTGCGCGTGGCGACCCGATTACAGCAGGGCGAACACCTTTTGTGGCGAGGGGATTCATCCCCGCTGGACTGCGCAGCAGTCCCAAAACATTCGAACCTGACGAGCCTGACTCACCGAGGTGCCGGGTCTTGGGGTTGCTTCGCAACCCAGCGGGGATGAATCCCCTCGCCACAGATTGTGCCTGGCTCAGGCCTTTCGCCGTTCCCAACCGATGCATGCGGAAACAGGCCAGTGGGGTGAAATATATTTCCCAGCGCTTTATAGTGGCCGACCTCCGTTTCATCAAGTAGCCGAGCCCCATGTCCGAGCCACGCAAGATTCTCGTCACCAGCGCCCTGCCCTATGCCAATGGTTCGATTCACCTCGGCCATATGCTGGAATACATCCAGACCGATATGTGGACGCGCTTCCAGAAACATCGCGGCAACCAGTGCATCTATGTCTGCGCCGACGACGCCCACGGTTCGGCCATCATGCTGCGTGCGGAAAAGGAAGGCATCACCCCGGAACAACTGATCGCCAACGTCCAGGCCGAACACAGCGCCGACTTTGCCGAGTTCCTGGTGGACTTCGACAACTTCCACTCCACTCACGCCGAAGAAAACCGTGAGCTGTCGAGCCAGATCTACCTGAAGCTGCGTGACGCCGGGCACATCGCTACCCGTTCGGTCACCCAGTATTTCGACCCGGAAAAGAACATGTTCCTGGCCGACCGCTTCATCAAGGGCACCTGCCCGAAATGCGGCACCGAAGACCAGTACGGCGACAACTGTGAAAAATGCGGCGCCACCTACGCACCGACCGACCTGAAGGACCCGAAATCGGCGATTTCCGGCGCCACCCCGGTGCTCAGGGACTCCCAGCACTTCTTCTTCAAGCTGCCGGATTTCCAGGAGATGCTGCAAACCTGGACCCGCAGCGGCACGTTGCACGACGCGGTGGCCAACAAGCTCGCCGAATGGCTCGATTCCGGCCTGCAAGAGTGGGACATTTCCCGCGATGCGCCGTACTTCGGCTTCGAAATCCCCGGCGAGCCCGGCAAGTATTTCTACGTGTGGCTGGATGCGCCCATCGGCTACATGGCGAGCTTCAAGAACCTTTGCGACCGCACGCCTGAACTGGACTTCGACGCGTTCTGGGGCAAGGACTCCACGGCCGAGGTGTATCACTTCATCGGCAAGGACATCGTCAACTTCCACGCGCTGTTCTGGCCCGCCATGCTCGAAGGCGCCGGTTTCCGCAAGCCCACCGGCATCAACGTCCACGGCTACCTGACCGTCAATGGCCAGAAGATGTCCAAGTCCCGCGGCACCTTCATCAAGGCCCGGACCTACCTGGACCACCTGTCGCCGGAATACCTGCGCTACTACTACGCGGCCAAGCTCGGCCGCGGCGTCGACGACCTGGACCTGAACCTCGAAGACTTCGTGCAGAAGGTCAACTCCGACCTGGTGGGCAAGGTTGTCAACATTGCCAGCCGTTGCGCCGGGTTCATCCACAAGGGGAACGCCGGGGTCCTGGTCGCCGGTAACGCTGCGCCGGAACTGACCGACGCTTTCCTGGCGGCGGCACCCAGCATCGCCGATGCCTACGAGAGCCGCGACTTTGCCCGCGCCATGCGCGAAATCATGGCCCTGGCCGACCGTGCCAATGCCTGGATCGCCGACAAGGCTCCATGGTCGCTGGCCAAGCAGGAAGGCAAGCAGGACGAAGTCCAGGCCATCTGCGCCTTGGGCATCAACCTGTTCCGCCAGTTGGTGATCTTCCTCAAGCCGGTGCTGCCGTTGCTGGCCGCGGATGCCGAAGCCTTCCTGAACGTCGCGCCGCTGACCTGGAACGACCACCAGACGCTGCTGAGCAACCATCAGTTGAACGCGTTCAAGCCGTTGATGACCCGTATCGATGCCACCAAGGTCCAAGCCATGATCGACGCGTCCAAGGAAGACCTGGCCGCCAGCCAGACCGATACCGGCGGCCCGACCGGCAACGGTGAATTGACCAAGGATCCGTTGTCGCCGGAAATCGACTTCGACACTTTCGCTGCCGTTGACCTGCGCGTGGCGCTGATCGTCAAGGCCGAGGCCGTCGAAGGGGCCGACAAGCTGCTGCGCCTGACCCTGGACATCGGCGATGAGCAACGCAACGTGTTCTCCGGCATCAAGAGTGCCTACCCGGACCCGGCCAAGCTCGAAGGTCGGTTGACGATGATGATCGCCAACCTCAAGCCGCGCAAAATGCGCTTCGGTATCTCCGAAGGCATGGTGATGGCGGCGGGCCCCGGTGGCGAGGAAATCTACCTGTTGAGCCCGGACAGCGGCGCCAAGCCGGGCCAGCGGATCAAGTAACGCGACCGCGTGCTGCACCGATCCCACAGTCGCCTTGCAGGTGGCTGTGGGATTTTCATATCTGGCCCGCACTCCCGGCGTGCCGGATAATGCCTAATCTTGTAACAGGCCCTTTGTCGCCCACACGCCCATGACCGAAATCGTCCTCACGCTGTTCAGCGCTGCCCTGATCAACAACCTGGTGTTGCATTGGCCGCTGGGCGTCGATCCGCTGCTGGCGGCCAACTGCAGAAGGCAGGTGCACGCCCTGGGCCTGGCAACGGCGTGCCTGATGCTGATCGTCGGCACCCTGGGTTATCTGGTCGACCATGGGGTGCTCGTGCCAGCGAATCTGACATTCCTGCGCCTGTTGGTCTGGCTGCCCTTGAGCGTGCTGCTGATCGGGCCCTTGCTGCGCCTGCTGGCGCGCTGGCTGCCAGCATGGTCATTCGAAGGGTTGTGGCCGCTGTTGCTCGGCAATGCCGGCATCCTGGGCGTCACGCTGCTCAACGGTCAGGAAGACCGAGGCCTGGGCCACGCCGTGGCGCTGAGCCTGGGGGCCGGGCTAGGCTTCTGGCTGGTGCTGGGCCTGTTCGACGATCTGCGCCAGCGCACCTTCAATCACGCTATTGCCTTGCCCTTTCGGGGCCTGCCGATTCAGTTGATCAGTGCCGGACTGATGGCGGTGGCCTTTCTCGGATTGCGCGGGCTGGTCAAAACATGAGCCTGATTCAACGTATCGACGCCCTGTTGCCGCAGACCCAATGCGGCAAGTGCGGCCACCCCGGGTGCAAGCCCTACGCCGAAGGCATCGCCCAAGGCGAGCCGATCAACAAATGCCCGCCCGGCGGGCGCGAAACCATCGCGGCCCTGGCCGAGCTGATGAAAATACCAGTGCTGGAACTGGACACCAGCCGCGGCGTGGCTCCGGCGCAAATCGCCTTCATCCGCGAAGCCGAATGCATCGGCTGCACCAAGTGCATCCAGGCCTGTCCGGTGGACGCGATTGTCGGCGCGGCCAAGCTGATGCACACCGTCCTCATCGACGAATGCACCGGCTGTGACCTGTGCGTGGCGCCCTGCCCGGTCGACTGCATCGAAATGCGGCCTCTGCCGACGGCAAACGTGTTGCCGATTGTCGGCGGCCTGGCCTTCAGCGCCGCCGAGCAACAGGCGCGAACGGCCAAGCGCAACCACGCCCGGCGCCGCTTCGAACAGCGCAATGCGCGCCTGCGCCGCGAAGAAGAACAGCGTCAGGCGGAGCGCTTGGCCCGTACCCAGCGCGCGGCCCAGGCCAAGGAACAGGAGCGGCCGCTCGATCCCGTACAAGCCGCACTGGAACGCGTGCGCGCGCAAAAAGCCGCCACCGCCGATGCCGCCTTGAAAAAAGCCAAGGTTGACCTGGCCATGAGTCGGGCGCAGTTGAACAAATCCTTGAAAGCGTTCGGCCATCCACCAACCTTCGAGCAGCAGTCGCAACTGATCCTGTTGCAACGCCAGTTCGAAGCGGCCGAGCAGGCCCTGAGCCAACTGGAAAACGCCGCACCAGTGACCACTCCAGCCCCGGCTCCGGCACAAAGCGCCGAACTGAAGCGGGCCAAGATCCAACTGGCGATGCGCCGCGCCGAACTCAGCAAAGCCCGTACGGCAGCGGCATCGGATGAACAACTGCAGGCGTTGGAGCAAGCGGTGAAGGATGCCGAACGCCAGGTGGACGTCCATGCCGCTTCCTGAGCCCATGGACGAACGGCTGCGGCCAGCGATGACGCGGGTGTTGCTGGCGACACTGCCCGGCGTACTGGCGCTACTGTGGTTTCAGGGCTGGGGCGTGGCGCTCAACCTGCTGTTGTCAGGCCTCACTGCGCTGGCGGTCGAGGCGTTGGTCCTGCGTTTGCGCCGCCGACCGCTCAAACCCGAGCTGAACGATGGCAGCGCGCTGGTCAGTGCCACGCTGTTGGCCCTGGCCTTGCCGGCGTATTGTCCCTGGTGGCTGACCGTCACCGCGGCCGCCTGCGCCTTGCTGTTCGGCAAGCACCTGTGGGGCGGCGTCGGTAGCAACCCGTTCAACCCGGCAATGCTCGGCTATGCCCTGGTGTTGGTGGCGTTTCCCGCCTATATGAGTCCCGCGTCCCACAGCTTGGGCCTGCTTGAAGGCTTGCAACAGGTGTTCGGCACTCATCCGGCGCCCGACGCCTGGGCCGGGGCCACCGCGCTGGACAGCCTGCGGACGAACACGAGCCTGACCATCGATGAACTGTTCGCCAGCGATCCGGCGTTCGGGCGTTTCGGTGGCCGCGGTGCCGAATGGGTCAATCTGGCCTTCCTGGCAGGCGGTCTGTTTCTGTTGCAGCAACGGGTGTTCAGCTGGCATGCGCCGGTGGGTCTGCTGGCGAGCCTGTTTATCGTCAGCCTGCTGTGCTGGAACGGGTCGGGGTCCGACTCCCATGGCTCACCGCTGTTTCATCTGTTCAGCGGCGCAACCATGCTTGGCGCGTTTTTTATCGCGACCGAGCCAGTCTCGGGCGCCAAGGCCCCTCTCGCCCGCCTGCTGTTTGGCGCGGGCATGGGGCTGCTGGTCTACCTGATCCGCACTTGGGGTGGCTACCCCGATGGCGTAGCGTTCGCGGTGTTGCTGATGAACCTCGGCGTGCCGGCACTGGACCGGTTTGCCGAGGCGCGACAACGGCGGCCACTGACATGAAGAATCCCCGCGGCGTGGCAATCCTGATCCTGCTGATCGGCCTCGGTAGCAGTGCCACTTACCTCACACACCTCGGCACCGCTGGGCGCATCGAGGCCCAGCGGCAAGCGCTGGCGAACAGGACCTTGCTTGAGGTGCTGCCCACTGGCCTCTACGACAATCAGCCATTGGCGCACCCCGTTTTCACCGCCTCGGTGACCTTGGCCCATAGCACGCTGCTGGGCGGTTATCTGGCGAGCCGCAATGGCCAGCCCAGCGCCGTGCTGCTGCGTAGCCAGGCGCCGGGCTATGAAGGCAGCATCGAATTGCTGGTCGCCATCGACCCACAGGGCCGGCTGCTGGGCGTCAAGACGCTGCGCCAAGCCGAAACACCCGGGTTGGGCGCGGCGATTGCCGGCTGGCCGAACACCTGGATGCAGGTCTTCATCGGCAAATCACGCCAGGCGCCTGACGACAGCGGCTGGGCCCTGAAGAAGGACCAGGGACAGTTCGATCAACTGGCCGGCGCAACGGTGACGTCCCGGGCGGTGGTCCAAGCGGTTCACGACGCGTTGCGTTACTTCGACGAGCACAAGGCTCAGTTGGGAGTGCCTGCCAATGAATAAGCCATGGGGCCTGACACACGGCCTGCTGCTCGTCCCGCTGGTGGGCGCCAGCGATTCGCTGATGGCCGCGCTGGTGCTATGGCTGGCCTGGGCCTTGATGTTCTTCTGCCTGGGCTTGGCGATGGGGTGTGTCCGACAACGCCTGACAACCGCGCAACAACTGCTCGCCGCCATCGTGCTGGCCGCTACCCTGACCACCTGCATAGGTTTTGTCGTCCAGGCCTGGGCATTGGAACTGTATCGACCGCTGAGCCTTTACCTGGGCTGGATCGCCTTGAGCTGCGTGGCGCTGGAACATGCGGGTTTCTTCGTTGAGTCTCGCTTGCCTGGACGCCTCAGGCTGGCTGGGGTGTTCGGTCTCTTGATGGTCAGCCTGGGCGCCCTGCGGGAGCTGATCGGCAGCGGCCTGCCCCTGGCCTTGCTCGCCCCGGGCGGGTTCATTCTGCTCGGGCTGCTGCTGGCGGCTCGACAGGCCTGGACGACAGCCAAATCCCCTTCAACCACCGAGGAAACGCCGCGCCCATGAACGCCGCAAAACGCCTGGAAATATTCCGTCGCTTTCACGAGGACAACCCGGAACCGAAAACCGAACTGGCCTATTCCTCGCCGTTCGAGTTGCTGATCGCGGTCATCCTGTCGGCCCAGTCCACCGACGTCGGCGTCAACAAGGCCACGGCTAAATTGTTCCCGGTCGCCAACACCCCGGAGGCGATCTACGCCCTGGGCGTCGAAGGGTTATCCGAGTACATCAAGACCATCGGTCTGTTCAACAGCAAGGCCAAAAACGTGATCGAAACCTGCCGCCTGCTGATCGAGCGCCACGGCAGCGAAATCCCGCAGACCCGTGAAGCGCTGGAAGCCCTTCCAGGCGTCGGCCGCAAAACCGCCAACGTCGTGCTCAATACCGCTTTCCGGCAGTTGACCATGGCGGTCGACACCCACATTTTCCGCGTCAGCAACCGTACCGGGCTGGCCCCCGGCAAAAACGTGGTGGAGGTGGAGAAGAAGCTGATGAAGTTTGTCCCCAAGGAATACCTGCTGGACTCCCATCACTGGCTCATCCTCCATGGACGCTACGTCTGCCTGGCGCGCAAGCCCCGCTGCGGCAGCTGTCGAATCGAAGATTTATGCGAATACAAGCACAAGACCTCGGACGATTGAGACGCTATTGCTTTTATCGATCTATCGATTGAAAAAATCTTTTTTACCAGCCCGTGGTTTATCGATATAAGGAGCGCCAATGGCAGTCTTAGCCTGGAGTCGAACCCATGAGTGCTGGCAAAGAACAACTGGATGTAGAAGACGAATTCATCGCCGTTGAGGCCGACGACGGTGAACCTGCGGTCGTGCCGGAAGTAGCGAAAACCAACCTGAGCAAGCGCCGCACCATCGATAACCTGCTGGAAGAGCGTCGTTTACAGAAGCAACTGGCCGATTACGACTTTGACCTCTGACACGTAAAAGCCTCCCTGATGGAGGCTTTTTACTGAGTACGCGTGACAGCAGCCTCACACCAACCCATTGCGCTGCGCCAGCTCGATCAGGTCGACCAGCGAACGGGCATTGAGCTTCAATAACAGACGGGTCTTGTAAGTACTGACGGTCTTGTTGCTCAAGAACATTCCATCGGCGATTTCCTTGTTGGTCTTGCCGCGCGCCAGTTGCTGCAAGACCATCATCTCCCGCCCCGACAACCGATCGACCATATCGGACTCACTGGCATTACCCAGGCTCGATCGCACCGTATGCAATGCCTGGTTGGGAAAGTAACTGTAGCCGGACAGCACTGCCTTGATTGCACTTAATAATTCAGTAAGGTCCTGTTGCTTGCAGACATACCCGGCCGCCCCTGTCTGCATGCAGCGCATTGAAAAATGTCCAGGCGCCTGGGAAGTCAGTACCAATACCTTCATTGACGATGGTATGGCCGTCAAACGGGCAATGACCTCCAACCCGTCCAGCTTCGGAATACCGATATCGAGAATGACGATATCGGGCATAAGTTCACGAGCAAGTTGTAACGCATCGACGCCGTTGTCGGTTTCGGCAACGACCTCATAACCATGACGCTCCATCAGCAAACGTACAGCAAGACGAATGACGGGATGATCATCCACGATCAGCACTTTATTCATGGGCAAATCCAACTTCGCTGTTCGAATTTTTAGAGCACGCACAATAGCCTAGTCATTTCTACCTTGGCATGCCGCCCCCCCCTGACCGCTCGCACCGAGAGACAGATCCTACAAGCTATACAGAAAACTCCTACAAATCCCGCCGGGAAAAATGTGTCCTCAATTTTTTACAGAGAAGGACCGACCGCCCTTGAGCATCCGGTACCCCGATGAATAATGCGCTCTTTCGTCGCCATGCCTGCCTGCGGACCGCTCAACGGAAAGCACTTCACTCATAAAGAGTAACTGAATTATTTACTGTTAAAACTGCCTCCCCTCACTTCAGCAATGGAAATTCATATATAAGAGACATTCAGGCATCCGATATAAAAAAATCGATACCCTGATGGTTTCAGCAATAACCTATCAACTAATGATATTTATTTTTCAACCCACTCACCGAGCATGAATATTCCATGAGCCTTAACCATGAACAAACCTTTGAAGACCATCACCAACCCCATGACCCTTATCGCCATATTCGCAACTTTATCCGAAACGTCCGCGGCTATTTCCCTGCCTTTTCTCGATGACCAGGACCGTGAATATTATCTCTGGTTCCTGATCAGCTTTCCCTTTTACTTATTGCTGCTTTTTTTCATCACCCTCAACTTCAATTATCGCTCCTTGTATTCACCTTCGGATTTCCGCAAGAGCAAACACTTCATAAAGACCATGGATGACGCGACGTGTCGGCGCAAACGAATGCTGCGTCGAGCGGGCAAGGACCAACGGCGGCGACTGATAGGTCTTCATCGCCCCAGGCATGAACCGCCGGACACCTTTTGCATGCTATGCCGCCGCCTGAGCGAAACTTGCCGACCTGAGCATTTGAAGCACGCCGGCACCGTCGTGTACGTCATTTACCACCACACAGACCTTGCAAGCCACGGGCAGGATGGATGAGCCATCAGGAGACAGTGCTGCAGCCAATAGGCTGCCCGTGCAAAACAGAGGGCAAAAAAAACGGCCTGCTCAAGGCAGGCCGTTTTTTTATCGCCAGGGTCAGAACAGCTTGCGACCCTTGTTCGCCGCGATGCGCATGCGCAGGGCGTTGAGCTTGATGAAGCCAGCCGCGTCGGCCTGGTTGTAGGCACCGCCGTCTTCTTCGAAGGTCGCGATGTTGGCGTCGAACAGCGACTCGTCGGACTTGCGCCCGGTGACGATCACGTTGCCCTTGTACAGCTTCAGGCGTACCACGCCATTCACGTGAGCCTGGGAGGCGTCGATCATCTGCTGCAGCATCAGACGCTCAGGGCTCCACCAGTAGCCGGTGTAGATCAGGCTGGCGTACTTGGGCATCAGCTCGTCCTTGAGGTGAGCCACTTCGCGGTCCAGGGTGATCGATTCGATCGCCCGGTGAGCGCGCAGCATGATGGTACCGCCCGGGGTTTCGTAGCAGCCGCGGGACTTCATGCCGACATAGCGGTTCTCGACGATGTCCAGACGACCGATGCCGTGTTCGCCGCCAATGCGGTTCAGGGTCGCCAGCACAGTGGCCGGGCTCATTTCCACGCCGTCCAGCGCGACGATATCGCCATTGCGATAGGTCAGCTCCAGGTATTGCGGAGTATCGGGGGCCTTCTCCGGGGAGACGGTCCAACGCCACATGTCTTCTTCGTGCTCGGTCCAGGTGTCTTCCAGCACGCCGCCTTCATAGGAGATGTGCAGCAGGTTGGCATCCATCGAGTACGGGGATTTCTTCTTGCCGTGACGCTCGATTGGAATCGCGTGCTTCTCGGCGTAGTCCATCAGTTTTTCACGGGACAGCAAGTCCCATTCACGCCACGGGGCGATGACTTTCACGCCCGGCTTGAGGGCATAGGCGCCCAGCTCGAAACGCACCTGGTCGTTGCCTTTGCCGGTAGCGCCGTGGGAAATGGCATCGGCGCCGGTTTCGTTGGCGATTTCGATCAGGCGCTTGGCAATCAACGGACGGGCGATGGACGTACCCAGCAGGTACTCGCCTTCGTAAACGGTGTTGGCGCGGAACATCGGGAACACGAAGTCGCGGACGAACTCTTCGCGCAGGTCATCGATGTAGATCTCTTTGACGCCCATGGCCTGGGCCTTGGCGCGTGCAGGCTCGACTTCCTCGCCCTGCCCCAGGTCAGCGGTGAAGGTCACCACTTCACAGTTATAAGTGTCCTGCAGCCACTTCAGGATCACCGAAGTGTCCAGGCCGCCGGAATACGCCAGAACGACCTTGTTTACGTCCGCCATGCCATCACTCCACGGGTTGTACGGAAAGCCGTGAAGTCTAACGTCCAGCGCGAATAATTTACAGGGGCGCGACAGCTTATGACGACGAAGCGACAGATTATGTCGAACGCGCGACGGTCAAAATCGAATCAGGAGGTCCGCGCAGTCGTCCCGACGGGCGTGGGTGCCGGTGTCTTGGCCGGCGCCGCGGTGGGCGCCGGCACCTTGGCAGGGGCCGCAGCCGGTGCGGGCTGCGCGGCGGGAGCCTGGGGTGCCGGTGCTTCGCTAGCCGCCACGCGCTCAAGGCGCACGACCACGCGACGGTTCTTGGCCCGGTTGGCGGCGTTGGTGTTGGGCACCAAGGGATAACGCTCGCCGTGGAAGCGCAGGGTAATCTGCGACTCCTGGAAACCATTGGCCTTGAAGAAATCCTGGACTGCCAGGGCCCGGCGGCGCGACAGTTCGCGGTTGGTCAGGCGATTGCCGCTGTTGTCGGAGTGACCGTCAAGCTCGACATGATTGACGCTCGGATCGGCCTTGATGAAGTCGAGCATCACCTGCAACTGGGCCTTGGCCCGGGCATCGAGTTCGACTTCCTCGCCGGGGAAGCCGATCTGGGTCTGCTTCACCTGTTCGAAATTCTTCGGCAACAACTTGGCCACACAGCTCTGATAATCGCTGAAGGCTTTGTTGAAACGCACCGGCAGCAAGCGGACTTCCGACACTCGACCGTCCTCGGTGTTGCGCCGTACCACAGGGCTACGACCGTCCATCAGCCCACTGATCAAGCGTCCGGCCTGGACCTGGGAGCTGTTGAACAATACATCGCCACTGCCAATGCTGACCGAGCCCAGGTTGATATCGCCGCGCCCCGGTTGCCACGGTGCGGCCGCCGCCAGCAAGGTGGCCGAACCGCCGCCCAGCATCGGGTTATAACTCTTGAGGCGGAACGTGGCCTGCTCGCCCGCCCGGCGCACGAACTCGCCAGTGCCGAAATCGGTGATCGGCTGGCTGAGCCGGCACTCGAACTTGTCGCCTTCGACCGTCCACTCGATGCTCTCCAGACGGGTCTGGAAAGTGAGCGCCATGGCGGGAAGGCTGGCAAACACACTGAGCAAGGCTAGATAACGCTGGCGCACGGGAGGCTCCACTGACTTTTATACAAAGATCGACGCATGCTTGAGGGCATGGGGCATCGCACGGATTCGTGGCACACCTGTAGGAGCTATCGGTAAGTTGTGGCAGAACTTGATAGCGGGTGCCTGAATCGGTCTTTTCCGGTAGCATTCCCCAGAGTTTGACCCGCCTGGAAGCCCCCCAATGTCCGACCGCCTGACCCTGCTGCGTCCCGACGACTGGCATATTCATCTTCGCGATGGTGCTGTGTTGACCCATACCGTCGCCGATGTCGCGCGCACCTTCGGGCGCGCAATCATCATGCCTAACCTGGTTCCGCCCGTGCGCAACGCCGCCGAGGCCGATGGCTATCGCCAGCGTATTCTCGCCGCGCGCCCGGCTGGCAGCCGCTTCGAACCGCTGATGGTGCTTTACCTCACCGACCGCACCCAGCCCGAAGAGATTCGCGACGCCAAGGCCAGCGGTTTTGTCCATGCCGCCAAGCTGTATCCTGCCGGCGCGACGACCAACTCCGATTCCGGTGTCACCAGCATCGACAAGATCTTCCCGGCACTGGAGGCCATGGCCGAAGTCGGCATGCCGTTGTTGATCCATGGTGAGGTTACCCGGGGCGACGTCGATGTGTTCGACCGCGAGAAGATCTTCATCGACGAGCACATGCGCCGTGTCGTGGAGCGTTTCCCGACCCTCAAGGTGGTGTTCGAACACATCACCACCGGCGATGCCGTACAGTTCGTCAACGAGGCCCCGGCCAACGTCGGCGCGACCATTACCGCCCACCACCTGCTGTACAACCGCAACCACATGCTGGTGGGCGGGATCCGGCCGCACTTCTATTGCCTGCCGATCCTCAAGCGCAATACCCACCAGGAAGCCTTGCTGGACGCCGCCACCAGCGGCAGCGCCAAGTTTTTCCTCGGCACCGACTCGGCGCCCCACGCCCGTCACGCCAAGGAAGCGGCCTGTGGTTGTGCCGGCTGCTACACCGCCTATGCCGCCATCGAGATGTACGCCGAGGCGTTCGAACAGCGCAATGCGCTGGAAAAACTCGAAGGCTTCGCCAGCCTGCATGGCTCGCGCTTCTATGGCCTGCCGGTGAACACCGACCGTATTACCCTGGTCCGTGACGAATGGACCGCCCCCGTCAGCCTGCCTTTCGGCGAGCAGACCGTCATCCCGCTGCGCGCCGGTGAAAAACTGCGCTGGCGCCTGCTGGAGGAAAACGCGTGAGTGAAGATCATTTCGACGACGAACTGGACGGCAACGGTGGTTCGGGCGGCGCCCGTCACCCCATGGCCGCGCGGTTCCGTGGTTATCTGCCGGTCGTCGTCGATGTAGAAACCGGTGGTTTCAATTCCGCCACCGACGCCTTGCTGGAAATCGCCGCGACCACCATCGGCATGGACGAAAAAGGCTTTGTGTTCCCTGACCACACCTATTTCTTCCGTGTCGAACCGTTCGAAGGCGCCAACGTCGAAGCGGCGGCGTTGGAGTTCACCGGGATCAAGCTCGATCACCCGCTGCGCATGGCCGTCAGCGAAGAAACGGCCCTGACCGACATCTTCCGTGGTGTGCGCAAGGCGCTCAAGGCCAACGGTTGCAAGCGCGCGATCCTGGTCGGGCACAACAGCAGCTTCGACCTGGGCTTCCTCAACGCCGCCGTCGCGCGCCTGGACATGAAGCGCAACCCGTTCCACCCGTTCTCCAGCTTCGACACCGCGACCCTGGCTGGCCTGGCGTATGGCCAGACCGTCCTGGCCAAGGCGTGCCAGGCAGCCGACATCGATTTCGATGGCCGTGAGGCACACTCGGCCCGCTACGACACCGAGAAGACCGCCGAGCTGTTCTGCGGCATCGTCAACCGGTGGAAAGAGATGGGCGGCTGGCAGGATTTCGACGACTGACATAGAGCCAAGCTTGGCCTTTTGTGGCGAGGGGATTTATCCCCGTTGGACTGCGCAGCAGTCCCAGAAAGGTGAGCCAGGCAAACTCAATTGACAGGTTTGGGGCCGCTTCGCGGCCCAGCGGGGATAAATCGCCTCGCCACAGGACTGTATTCTGCTTTGGAACACCCATAAAAAAACCGGCCCATCGAGGGCCGGTTTTTTTATGCCTGGAGGCGCTTACAGCTTGTCGCTGTGCTCGCCCAGGTAAGCGGCAACGCCTTCAGGCGATGCGGTCATGCCCTTGTCGCCTTTTTTCCAGTTGGCCGGGCAGACTTCGCCGTGCTCTTCGTGGAATTGCAGCGCGTCGACCAGACGGATCAACTCTTCCATGTTACGGCCCAGCGGCAGGTCGTTGATGATCTGCGAACGGACAACCCCCTTGTCGTCGATCAGGAAGGCGCCACGGAAGGCCACGCCACCTTCGGACTCAACGTCGTAGGCCTTGGCGATTTCGTGCTTCATGTCGGCAGCCATGGTGTATTTCACCTGACCGATACCGCCATTGTTGATCGGGGTGTTGCGCCAGGCGTTGTGGGTGAAGTGCGAGTCGATCGAAACAGCGATCACTTCAACGTTGCGCGCCTTGAAGTCTTCCATGCGGTGATCCAGTGCGATCAGCTCGGACGGGCAGACGAAGGTGAAGTCCAGCGGATAGAAGAACACCAGGCCGTATTTGCCTTTGATGGCCGAGGACAGGGTGAAGCTGTCGACGATTTCGCCGTTGCCAAGCACGGCTGGCACGGTGAAGTCAGGGGCTTGTTTGCCTACGAGTACGCTCATTGGATATCTCCTGATGTAATTAGCGTGAAAACAAAGTCCGGGCCAGCCTGCCACCCTCAGGCGACAGCCCTGTGACACGAACCCGCTTGCAAGGGCCGACCATCATACACCGCACATTTGGACTGTCTTCAACGGTTTTTCGGTGGTATCGAAAAATCGCCGCCCCGCTGCGTACCGCCTTTGTTGGCCAAGGAAAAAACCGTTCGTCAGCCTGGCATCGCTCAGGCGCAAGACCTTGAGAAACCACTTTGACAATCATTCTCGTTAACATTAAGATCCGTCTCAATTGAGTCACAACCAGCGACGGTTCTCACTTATGTATGTATGCCTCTGCACTGGCGTCACCGACGGACAAATCCGCGAAGCGATCTATGAAGGTTGCTGCAGCTATCGCGAAGTCCGCCAGGCCACCGGCGTAGCCAGCCAATGCGGCAAATGTGCCTGCCTGGCCAAGGAAGTGGTGCGTGAAACCCTCGCCAAGGTGCAAACGGCACAGGCCTCGATCCCCTACCCGGTAGAATTTACTGCCGCGTAAAGACAGCTTTTCAAGGAACCGGACTCAATGTCCGGTTTTTTTATGCCTGTAAATCAAATGCTTAGCGTCCAGACGCGGAACACAAACATTCTTATTCCGATTAATTTTCATTTATTATTCAATAACTTAGGTTTGACACTGGTAAATGCGCGGCTCAAACTCCGCCCTATACACAGCTATTACAGGGCAGGCCTCATCATGAAAGGCGACATTACAGTCATCCAGCATCTCAACAAGATCCTTGCCAATGAGCTGGTCGCGATCAACCAATACTTCCTGCATGCGCGCATGTACGAGGATTGGGGCCTGAACAAGCTGGGCAAGCACGAGTACCACGAGTCCATCGACGAGATGAAACACGCGGACAAACTGATCAAGCGCATCCTGTTCCTCGAAGGCCTGCCGAACGTCCAGGACCTGGGCAAACTGCACATCGGCGAACACACCCGGGAAATGCTCGAGTGCGACCTGCGCATCGAGCGCACCGGCCACGCCGACCTGAAGGCCGCCATTGCCCATTGCGAAAGCGTTGGCGACTTCGGTAGCCGTGAACTGCTGGAAGACATCCTCGAATCCGAGGAAGAGCACATCGACTGGCTGGAAACCCAACTAGGCCTGATCGACAAAGTCGGTCTTGAGAACTACCTGCAATCGCAGATGGGCGAAGAGTAACCTTCCCCGGCAGCAGGCCACTAAAAAGCCCCGCCCTCTTTCGAGAGGCGGGGCTTTTTATTGCCTGGATTCCCAGGCCACCGAAAACCCACTGTGGGAGCGGGCTTGCTCGCGAATGCGGTGGGTCAGGTAAAAAAGTGCTAGCTGATCCACCGCATTCGCGAGCAAGCCCGCTCCCACACGTCCGCGTTTACCCCATCATATGTGGCAAACGGATCATCGCGTATCAGGCTTCGGTCTTGTTCGCCGCTTTTTCTACCGCTGCCTTGATCGTGGTCTGCAAGGAACCGTCGGCGGCCATCTCGGTCATGATGTCACTACCGCCGATCAGCTCACCGCCCACCCACAATTGCGGGAAGGTTGGCCAGTTGGCGTACTTGGGCAGGTTGGCGCGGATTTCCGGGTTCTGCAGGATGTCCACGTAGGCAAACTTCTCGCCACACGCCATCACAGCCTGAGCAGCCTTGGCCGAGAAACCGCATTGTGGCGCGTTCGGCGAGCCTTTCATGTAAAGCAGGATGGTGTTGTTGGCAATCTGGTCTTTAATCGTTTCGATGATATCCACGGAGCACCTCGGCTTAAACTTTGCGACGTCAGTTGTCGACACGGTGGCGCATTGTAACGGAAAGCAGAACGTGCTGCTCAGAGACAATTCTACGCAGCCGCCACCTTCACCGGTACACCGTTGAGCGCCGCGTTGCCGGACAACTCATCGAGCTGGCAATCATCGGTCAGGTCATTGGCGCTGGATCCCGGCTGTCCGCTGGCAATGGTCATCTGCACGCCCGGCCGGGCATGTCCCCAGCCGTGGGGCAGGCTGACCACGCCTTTCATCATGTCCAGGCTGCCCAGTACCTCGACTTCGATGGCCCCCACCCGCGAACTGACCGTCACGCGCTGCCCGTCGGCAAGGCCGCGGGAGGCGAGGTCATCCGGGTGCATCAGCAATTGATGACGCGGCTTGCCCTTCACCAGTCGATGGAAGTTATGCATCCAGGAGTTATTGCTGCGCACATGGCGGCGGCCAATCATCAGCAACTCATCCGGTTCTGGCGCCTGCAACGCGGCAAAGCGCGCAAGGTCGGCGAGAATCACCGCCGGCGCGGCCTGCACCCGCTGGTTTTCGGTTTTCAAGCGTGGGGCCAGGTTGGGCTTGAGTGCGCCGAGGTCGATGCCATGGGGATGGTCGAACAAGGTCGCCAGAGACAGTTTGTGCGGCGAGGCGTCGCCATACGCCCCGCTGCGCAGGCCAAGATCGATCATCTGCGCTGGCGGCATGGTTGGCTTGAGCTCCTTGCCGGTCCGGGCAGCGAAGGCCTTGGCCAGGCCGACAAAGATTTCCCAGTCGTGCAGCGCCCCCTCGGGCTTGGGCAGGATCGCCCGGTTGAAACGGGTCACGTTGCGCACCGCGAACAGGTTGAAGGTGGTGTCGTAATGATCGTTTTCCAGGGCCGAGGTCGAGGGCAGGATCAGGTCGGCGTAACGGGTGGTTTCGTTGATGTACAGATCGACACTGACCATGAACTCCAGCCCATCCAGGGCCTGCTCCAATTGCCGCCCGTTGGGTGTAGACAACACCGGGTTGCCGGCCACGGTGACGAGCGCCCGAATCTGGCCTTCGCCCTCGGTCAGCATCTCCTCGGCCAGGGCCGACACCGGCAGCTCCCCTGCGTACTCGGGACGCCCGGACACCCGGCTCTGCCAGCGATTGAAATGCCCACCCGAGGTGGTCGCCACCAGGTCCACCGCCGGCTCGGTACACAGCGCACCGCCCACCCGATCCAGATTGCCGGTCACCAGGTTGATCACTTGGATCAGCCAGTGGCACAGCGTACCGAACGCCTGGGTCGACACCCCCATCCGCCCGTAGCACACCGCTGACGGGGCGGCGGCGAAGTCCCGGGCCAATTGCCGGATCTGCGCGGCCGGCACCGCACAAAGCGGGCTCATCGCTTCAGCCGTGAAAGCAGCAACGGCCGCGCGCACCTCGTCCAGGCCGTCCACCGGCAGATGGCTGTCACGGGTCAGGCCTTCGCTGAACAGGGTATCGAGCAAGCCAAACAGCAGCGCGGCATCGCCACCGGGACGCACGAAGACATGCTGGTCGGCAATGGCCGCCGTTTCGCTGCGGCGCGGATCGACCACCACCACTTTGCCGCCACGGGCCTGGATCGCCTTGAGACGCTTCTCCACGTCCGGCACGGTCATGATGCTGCCGTTGGAGGCCAATGGGTTGCCGCCCAGGATCAGCATGAAGTCGGTGTGATCGATGTCCGGAATCGGCAGTAGCAAGCCGTGGCCATACATCAGGTGGCTGGTCAGGTGATGGGGCAGTTGGTCCACCGAGGTTGCCGAGAAACGGCTGCGGGTCTTCAGCAGGCCCAGGAAGTAGTTGCTATGGGTCATCAGCCCATAGTTATGCACGCTGGGGTTGCCCTGGTAGACCGCCACCGCGTTCTGGCCGTGACGCTCCTGGATATCCGCCAGACGCGCGGCCACCAACGCGAAGGCATCGTCCCAGGCGATGGGGTGCCATTCGTTGCCGATGCGCTGCATGGGTTGGCGCAGGCGGTCCGGATCGTTCTGGATATCTTGCAGGGCCACTGCCTTGGGGCAGATGTGACCGCGACTGAAGGTGTCCAGCGCATCGCCCTTGATCGAGGTGATCGCCAGGCCCTGGCCGTCGGTTTCGGTGGTTTCGAGGGTCAAGCCGCAGATGGCTTCACACAGATGGCACGCACGGTGGTGGAGAGTCTTGGTCATGGCCAGTCTCTGTTTTATTCGTGGCGGGCACTTTCGGCCGCGGGAACAAAACTATGGCCCGCGCTTCCCGGCAGCGCCAGCGACGTTCGTCCTGTGAATTGCCGGGCATCAGGCCCGCCGATGAGGTGCGATCAAGGGCCCTCGGGGGGCGGCGCCAGGAGTTGGATTTCCTCGACGGTTTCCACCTGCTCCTGGGCGATGGGCACGCCGGTCAGTTCGCCAATCAATCGCCAATGCTCGTCGAGGCCGCTGCTGATCGTGGCCATGCGATCGATCATCCGGCGGCCGGCGGCCTTGGTCACTTCATCCTCGCTGCGCAGCAATTCGAATGACATGGACGTCACCGATGCCGTCAGGTGGGTCAGCGAGCGTGCGGTCAGCCCCAGCAATTCCATCAATTGTCGCTCTTTCGAATCCATTTCGGGCTCCTGTGCCGCTGAGGCTCATTTATAACCCAGGCCTTTGCATTAGGAAATGTTTCACAACCACCAGCAGGCAGGCGCAAGAGTCGAAGGACATGGCATAAACCGCCACCATCCATGGCGCGCCCGGCCGCGCTTGATTGCCAAGCCGAGCGGCGCCAGTGTACAAATGGGCCGCTGCAGTCAGGAAACCGGCCTCAAATACGTCATCGCATTCGCGTGATGGCTTCGCTGAAATCCCCAAAAACCGTAGCCCTATTGGTAAGACGCGACATTTAATTATAAGATCGCGCCTTCCCCTATTTCGTCGCCCCGTGCGGCTTTTGCCGCAGGTCTCGCCCGTTTTTTCATTAAACAAGGCTTTGAGCATCTGCGGTCAGTTACAAAAAGGTAGTCAATCATGAGCGCAAGGCACTTTCTCTCCCTGATGGATTTCACGCCCGATGAGTTGCTCGGCGTGATCCGTCGAGGCGTGGAGCTCAAGGACCTGCGTAATCGCGGCGTACTGTTCGAGCCCTTGAAAAACCGCGTGCTGGGGATGATCTTCGAGAAATCATCGACCCGCACCCGCATCTCTTTCGAAGCCGGCATGATCCAACTGGGCGGCCAGGCGATTTTTCTGTCGCCCCGCGACACCCAACTGGGCCGTGGCGAACCCATCGGCGATTGCGCCATCGTCATGTCGAGCATGCTGGACGCGGTGATGATCCGTACCTTTGCCCACAGCACCCTGACCGAGTTCGCGGCCCATTCCCGCGTACCGGTGATCAACGGCCTGTCCGACGACCTGCACCCCTGCCAGTTGCTGGCCGACATGCAGACCTTCCTCGAGCACCGTGGCTCGATCCAGGGCAAGACCGTGGCCTGGATCGGCGATGGCAACAACATGTGCAACAGCTATATAGAAGCGGCGATGCAATTCGACTTCCAACTTCGCGTTGCCTGCCCCGAAGGTTTTGACCCCAATGCCGAGTTGCTGGCCAAGGCCGGGGACCGGGTGTCCATCGTCCGTGACCCGAAACAGGCCGTGGCCGGTGCGCACCTGGTGAGCACCGACGTCTGGACCTCCATGGGCCAGGAAGAAGAAACCGCCAGGCGCCTGAAGTTGTTCGCGCCCCTGCAGGTCAACCGGGCCCTTCTCGACCTGGCGGATGCCGAGGTGTTGTTCATGCACTGCCTGCCGGCACACCGTGGCGAGGAGATCAGCATGGACCTGCTGGATGACCCGCGTTCGGTAGCCTGGGACCAGGCCGAGAATCGCCTGCATGCGCAAAAGGCCTTGCTCGAGTTCCTGGTCGAGCCGGCGTATCACCACGCATGAGCCACGCCCTGCTGCTGAACTTGCACAACCTGGCCTGCGGTTATCAGGACCAGCGGGTCGTGCAGAACCTCAACCTGCACCTCAATGCCGGTGATATCGGTTGCCTGCTCGGTTCGTCCGGGTGCGGCAAGACCACGACCTTGCGCGCCATTGCCGGCTTCGAACCGGTGCACGAGGGTGAAATCCAGTTGGCCGGGGAAACCATCTCCCGCGCCGGCTTCACCCTCGCCCCGGAAAAACGCCGCATCGGCATGGTGTTCCAGGACTACGCCCTGTTCCCCCACCTGAGCGTGGCCCAGAACATTGCCTTTGGCATTCGCAAGCATCCGAACAAGGATCGCGTCGTCGAAGAATTGCTGGAACTGGTCAACCTGAAACACCTGGGCAGCCGTTTTACCCATGAACTGTCCGGCGGCCAACAGCAGCGCGTGGCCCTGGCCCGTGCGCTGGCGCCGGAACCGCAGCTGCTGTTGCTCGATGAACCGTTCTCCAACCTCGATGGCGAGCTGCGCCGCAAGCTCAGCCATGAAGTGCGAGACATTCTCAAGGCCCGCGGCACCAGCGCGATCCTGGTCACCCACGATCAGGAAGAAGCGTTCGCCGTGAGTGACCATGTCGGCGTATTCAGGGAAGGTCGCCTGGAACAGTGGGACACGCCCTACAACCTGTATCACGAACCACTGACCCCATTCGTCGCCAGTTTCGTTGGCCAGGGCTACTTCATTCGCGGCCAGCTGGACAGCCCGGAATCGGTACGGACCGAGCTGGGCCTGCTGCGCGGCAACCGGGCCTACACCTGGCCCATCGGCGGCGCGGTGGACGTGCTGCTGCGCCCAGACGATATCGTCTACGCTCCGGACAGCCCGCTTACCGCCAGAATCGTTGGCAAGACCTTCCTGGGTGCTTCAACCTTGTACCGCCTGCAGTTACCCACAGGTGCGCAACTGGAATCGATCTTCCCCAGCCATGCCGACCATCAGGTTGGCGCCGCCGTGGGCATCCGCGTGGCGGCTGAACACCTGGTGCTGTTCCAGGCTTCGGGCAGCACCGCGGCACATATCCCACCGGTGGACAGCGGTGTGCGACGCTACAGCGCGGCCAACTGATCATTGTGGGAGCGGACACATTCGGCATTGATGCAGGCTGAACCACCGCTATCGCGAGCAATCTCGCTCCCACATTTTGATGTCATTGACTTGAGTGCAGCCTCAACGTCCCGCTGGCCACCAACGTCGCGTTCCCGCCGATCTTCACCCGCTCCCCCTCCAACCGACAAAACAACGCCCCGCCCCTGGCCGAACACTGATAAGCCGTCAGTCCGTGCTTGCCCAGGCGCTTGGACCAATAGGGAATCAGGCTGCAATGGGTCGAGCCGGTCACCGGGTCTTCGTTGATGCCGATCGCCGGGGCAAAATAGCGCGAGACAAAATCATGCTTGCTCCCCGGCGCGGTGACGATGGCGCCGGGCCAGGGCAGTTTCGCCAGGGCCACCATGTCCGGTTTGCAATCGAGCACCGCTTGCTCCGACTCCAGCACCACGAACAACTCGTTGGAACTCAGCACATCCACCGCTTCGACGCCCAAGGCACTCTGCACGGCCAGGGACACGCCCAACTCGGCAGGCACCACGGCCGGAAAATCCAACCACAACCGATCACCCTCACGCGTCACACTCAACGAGCCGGACCGGCAGATAAAATCCAGGCGCTCGACAGTTTCGTGATAGACCTCGAACAGCACATAAGCGCTGGCCAACGTGGCGTGGCCACACAGCGGGACTTCGGTGGTGGGGGTGAACCAGCGGATATGCCAATGCTGACCTTCACGCACCAGGAACGCGGTTTCAGCCAGGTTATGCTCGGCGGCGATCTTCTGCATCAGGTCGTCGGCAAGCCAGCCGTCGAGCCGATAGACCATCGCCGGGTTGCCGCCGAACGGCCGGTCACTGAACGCATCGACCTGATGAAACGCAAGCTGCATGGCACTTCTCCTTATTTTTCTGATGCGCCAGCATGGGGTGTAGCGGCATGGCTTATCCAGTGACAGATCAGCAGAATTTTCACCCTACAGGCTGCGCAGCGGCCACCCTGCTCTATCCAGCACGCCCGATATCAGCAAACACTGCCCCGGTGTGCTCCTTCAATACCGAAGGCGCCAACTCGACTTCCAATCCACGCCGCCCCGCACTGACGAACATACTGGCGAGTGGCTGTGCGGAATTGTCGATAAACGTGCGTAAACGCTTCTTCTGTCCCAGCGGGCTGATACCGCCGAGCAAATAACCGGTCGAACGCTGCGCGGCGACCGGGTCAGCCATCTCGACCTTCTTCACGCCGGCGGCGTGGGCCAGGCCTTTCAAATCCAGACTCCCGGCCACGGGCACTACCGCCACCAACAGCTCACCTTTTTCACTGGCCGCCAACAACGTCTTGAACACCTGCGCCGGATCCAGCCCGAGCTTTTCCGCCGCCTCCAAGCCATAGGACGCCGCCTTGGGATCGTGTTCATAACTGTGGATACGATGTTCGGCGCGCACTTTCTTAAGCAGATCCAACGCGGGTGTCATGACCGCTCCTGATAACGAAATCAAAAAAGAGTGAGCGGATTCTAAGCCATCGTCTGCAAAAAGGCTTTGCGGCTGCACTGCCCGTACCACTGTTGCCTCTCTTGGGGCAGAGTCATTCACAGCGCGAATAGTTGAAATGTGACCAATGGTTCACTTTCGACCTTTGACACCAGCGTTTCTTGTCTATATTTTTTCGAAACTGAAAGCAACATTGCAGGTCTCAAGCAGCAACCCGAGTTCAGGATGGGATCCTGCCTCGGTGGAAATCGCACAATCGTGCTGTATCGAACGCGCTGCAAAACAACAAAAGACCGAGGTTTGAATGACAACTGCTTTACAACAGCCGTCCCTGTCCAGCCAATGTCTGGCCGAATTCCTGGGAACTGGGCTGCTGATTTTTTTCGGCACTGGTTGCGTCGCGGCGCTCAAGGTCGCGGGTGCGAGCTTCGGCTTGTGGGAAATCAGCCTCATCTGGGGCGTCGGCGTCAGCATGGCGATCTATCTGAGCGCAGGCATTTCCGGCGCCCATCTCAACCCCGCCGTCAGCATCGCCCTGTGCATATTCACCGACTTCGAAAAGCGCAAGCTGCCTTTCTACATAGCGTCCCAAGTGACCGGCGCTTTCTGCGGCGCCCTCCTGGTCTACACCTTGTATAGCAATCTATTCTTCGATTTCGAACAGTCCCGGCACATGGTTCGCGGCACCGAAATGAGCCTCGAACTGGCTTCGGTGTTCTCCACCTACCCGCACGCGGCACTCTCCACTGGCCAAGCCTTCCTCGTGGAAGCGATCATCACCGCCATCCTGATGGGGGTGATCATGTCCTTGACCGATGACAACAACGGCTTGCCCCGTGGCCCACTGGCGCCGTTGCTGATCGGCCTGCTGATTGCCGTGATTGGCAGTTCCATGGGGCCGCTGACGGGTTTTGCGATGAACCCGGCGCGGGACTTCGGTCCTAAACTGATGACTTTCTTCGCAGGCTGGGGTGAAATTTCCCTCACGGGTGGACGCGACATCCCGTACTTCCTGGTTCCGATTTTTGCGCCGATCGTGGGTGCGTGCCTCGGTGCTGCGGCCTATCGCGGGCTGATTGCCCGCCACCTGCCCAGCGCTGTAACAGCTACAAAGGATGCAGAACCGGCCATTGACGGCAAGCCCAGAACATCCTGAAACAGTCGGCGCAGGCCCTGCCATTCGAAGCCTGCGCCGTGGCTTCTTCTTACGTCTCCCTTTATGAAAGACCCGAGGCAATCGAAATGACCGACACCCAGAACAAGAACTACATCATTGCCCTCGACCAGGGTACGACCAGCTCGCGCGCGATCATCTTCGACCGTGATGCCAATGTGGTCTGCACCGCCCAACGCGAATTCGCCCAGCACTACCCGCAGGCCGGCTGGGTCGAACACGACCCGATGGAAATCTTCGCCACCCAGAGCGCGGTCATGGTCGAAGCCTTGGCCCAGGCCGGCCTGCACCATGACCAGGTGGCCGCCATCGGCATCACCAACCAACGGGAAACCACCGTGGTCTGGGACAAGACCACCGGCCGTCCGATCTACAACGCCATCGTCTGGCAGTGCCGCCGCAGCACCGAGATCTGCCAACAGCTCAAGCGCGACGGCCACGAGCAATACATCAGCCAGACCACCGGCCTGGTCACCGACCCGTACTTCTCCGGCACCAAGCTCAAATGGATCCTGGACAACGTCGAAGGCAGCCGCGAGCGTGCGCGCAACGGTGAGCTGCTGTTCGGCACGGTCGATAGCTGGCTGATCTGGAAATTCACCGGCGGCAAGGTCCACGTCACCGACTACACCAACGCCTCGCGCACCCTGCTCTTCAACATTCACTCGTTGGAATGGGACGCGAAGATGCTCGAGATCCTCGACATCCCCCGGGAAATGCTCCCGGAAGTGAAGTCGTCCTCGGAAATCTATGGCCGCACCAAAAGCGGTATCGCCATCGGCGGCATCGCCGGCGACCAGCAGGCAGCCCTGTTCGGGCAGATGTGCGTGGAGCCGGGTCAGGCGAAAAACACCTACGGCACCGGCTGCTTCCTGCTGATGAACACCGGGAAAAAGGCCGTGAAATCCAATCACGGTATGCTCACCACTATTGCCTGCGGCCCCCGTGGCGAAGTGGCCTATGCCCTGGAAGGCGCTGTATTCAACGGTGGCTCCACCGTCCAATGGCTGCGTGATGAACTGAAGATCATCAACGACGCCCTGGATACCGAATACTTTGCCAACAAGGTCAAGGACAGCAACGGTGTGTACCTGGTGCCCGCCTTCACCGGCCTGGGCGCGCCGTACTGGGACCCCTATGCCCGTGGCGCACTGTTTGGCCTGACCCGCGGCGTACGGGTCGATCACATCATTCGCGCAGCACTGGAGTCGATCGCCTACCAGACCCGCGACGTGCTCGACGCCATGCAACAGGATTCGGGCGAACGCCTCAGGGCCCTGCGCGTCGACGGTGGCGCGGTGGCTAACAACTTCCTGATGCAGTTCCAGGCCGACATCCTCGGCACCCAGGTCGAGCGGCCAAAAATGCGTGAAACCACGGCCCTGGGTGCGGCATACCTGGCCGGCCTGGCGTGCGGCTTCTGGGGCAGCCTGGAAGAACTGCGCGGCAAAGCGGTGATCGAGCGCGAATTCGAACCGCAACTGGACGAGGCGGCGAAAGAAAAACTCTATGCCGGCTGGCAGAAAGCGGTCAGCCGCACCCGCGATTGGGAGCCCCACGAAGACGCTGAATAAGCCTGATAAGGTTCTGAAACTGGTCGGGATCGGATTCCTGCGGCATCATGGGCAAATTTTGTACGGCAGCCCAAAGGAAGCCCCATGAATCTGCCTCCCCGCCAGCAGCAAATCCTCGAACTGGTCCGCGAACGCGGCTATGTCAGCATCGAGGAAATGGCGCAGTTATTCGTCGTCACCCCACAAACCATCCGCCGCGACATCAACCAACTGGCGGAAGTGAACCTGCTGCGCCGCTACCACGGCGGCGCCGCCTACGATTCAAGCGTGGAAAACACCGCCTACGCCATGCGCGCCGACCAGATGCGCGACGAAAAACAACGCATCGCCGAAGCCATCGCCGCCCAGATCCCCGATCACGCCTCGCTGTTCATCAACATCGGCACCACCACCGAATCCATCGCCCGAGCCCTGCTCAACCACAACCACCTGAAGGTCATCACCAACAACCTGCACGTGGCTTCGATCCTCAGCGCCAAGGATGACTTCGAAGTCCTGATCGCCGGCGGCAACGTACGGCGTGACGGCGGCGTGGTGGGCCAGGCCAGCGTCGACTTCATCAACCAGTTCAAGGTCGACTTCGCCCTGGTGGGTATCAGCGGGATCGATGAAGACGGCAGCCTGCTGGACTTCGACTACCAGGAAGTGCGGGTTTCCCAAGCCATCATCGCCAACGCCCGGCAAGTGCTGTTGGCGGCGGACTCCAGCAAGTTCGGACGCAATGCCATGGTCCGCCTGGGCCCCATCAGCTTGATCGACTGCCTGGTGACCGACCAGCAACCGGTGCCGGCCCTGGCGCAGCTGTTGAGCCAGCACAAGATTCGGTTGGAGGTGGTCTGACTGCATCCAAGTCCCTCTGTGGCGAGGGGATTTATCCCCTCGCCACAAATGGCCTTCCTGCCTGCGTCAAGTCGTCTTCGTGTTCGAAAATTTTCCTTTCAGCTTCTTTTGATCAGTATTTTCAATCGAAGTCAGCTGGCTGTTGCTGTATTTATGGGCTAGTATTTTCGCAAATGAACATTTATGTTCGAATTCAAATATTACGAAAAGAACCCGAGGCCAGCCGATGCCCACTTCTACCTTGCCTACGCCCCCTCTCGCCGAGATCTATGACGTCGCCGTCATTGGCGGCGGTATCAATGGCGTGGGGATTGCCGCAGACGCTGCCGGGCGCGGTCTTTCGGTGTTCCTTTGTGAAAAGGACGACCTGGCCAGTCATACCTCGTCAGCCAGCAGCAAGCTGATCCACGGTGGCCTGCGCTACCTTGAACATTACGAATTCCGCCTGGTGCGCGAAGCACTGGCCGAACGCGAAGTGCTGCTGACCAAGGCCCCGCACATCGTCAAGCAAATGCGCTTCGTGCTGCCCCACCGCCCGCACCTGCGCCCGGCCTGGATGATTCGCGCCGGCCTGTTCCTCTACGATCACTTGGGCAAACGTGAACTGCTCGCAGGCTCCAAAAGCCTGAAATTCGGTGCCGACAGCCCACTGAAAAGCGAAATCACCAAAGGTTTCGAATATTCCGACTGCTGGGTCGACGATGCGCGACTGGTGGTACTCAACGCCATGGCCGCCCGGGAAAAAGGTGCACATGTCCACACCCGCACCCGCTGTGTGAACGCCCGCCGTAGCAAAGGCCTGTGGCACTTGCACCTGGAACGCGCCGACGGCAGCCTGTTTTCGATCCGCGCCAAGGCGCTGGTGAACGCCGCCGGTCCTTGGGTTGCCAAGTTCATTCGCGACGATCTGAAGATGGAGTCGCCCTACGGTATCCGCCTGATCCAGGGCAGCCACCTGATCGTGCCGAAACTCTACGAAGGCGAGCACGCGCACATTCTTCAGAATGAAGACCAACGCATCGTGTTCACTATTCCGTACCTGAACCAGTTCACCTTGATCGGCACAACTGATCGGGAATACACCGGTGACCCGGCCAAGGTAGCGATCACCGAAGGCGAAACCGATTACCTGCTGAAGGTGGTCAACGCCCACTTCAAGAAGCAGATCAGCCGCGACGATATCCTGCACAGTTATTCCGGCGTACGCCCGCTGTGCAACGACGAGTCCGACAACCCATCGGCCGTCACCCGGGACTACACCCTGGCGCTTTCCGGTGGTGGCGAAGAAGCCCCCTTGCTGTCGGTGTTCGGCGGCAAGCTGACCACTTATCGCAAGTTGGCCGAATCGGCCATGGCGCAACTGGCGCCCTACTTCACGCAGATGCGCGGAAGCTGGACCGCCGTAGAGGCCCTCCCCGGCGGCGAAAACATGACCACCCCGCAAGCGCTGTGCTCGGCGTTGCGGGACAAGTTCGACTGGCTGCCGACCGACATCGCCCGCCGCTGGGCCACCACCTACGGCAGCCGTACCTGGCGCATGCTCGAAGGCGTGCATGACCTGGGCGACCTGGGCGAACACCTCGGCGCTGGTCTCTACACCCGCGAAGTCGATTATCTGTGCAGCGACGAGTGGGCCGTCGATGCCCAGGACATCCTTTGGCGCCGCAGCAAGCTGGGCTTGTTCACCACCCCGGTCGAGCAGGAGAAGCTGCAGCAGTACCTGGATAAGGTCGAGCATAACCGTCGCAAGATCGAAGCGGCCTGACCGATATCACGCAAAACCCAAAGCCCCTGAATCCAGCGATTCAGGGGCTTTTTGCTATCTGGCGTCCACCGCTGCCCCCTGTGGGAGATTCTATGGTGCAGGGCTACCCCCTAAATGCCTTTCGGTAA
>NZ_FMUZ01000048.1:0-37149 GCF_900101575.1 Pseudomonas sp. NFACC37-1
GCCCCGTTAACCACGCTGGCCGAACGCAGGTATTGTGGAGTGGGCATCCCGGCATGGATGCCGGGATAGCTGCGCTGGGCCATGGATGGCCCTTCGCAGCGGGCCCACGGAGTAATGCCGGAGTGAGGGCACACCGAGCCTAGGCGAGGTGCCGAGTGGTGGGGCATAAAGCGTTTTGCTTACTTTTGCGCTTTTCAAAAGTGAGCCGCTGTAAGAGCGGAACCGTCAGCAGCCGTTACCACAGCAATGGATATGTACCCGGTCAATAGATAAAGGCCGGCTGTAGGGGGCCGCTTCGCACCCCAGCGGGGATAAATCCCCTCGCCACAGGGTTTTGTGTTGTCTTGTATGAACAGATCACCCCCAAACCCCCACAAACTCCCTGTAAACTCCGGCCTTTGCCCCACACCCAGGGAGTCGGCAATGTCGGGTTCTATCCTTTATATCCACGGCTTCAACAGCGCCCCCGCGTCGACCAAGGCCAGCCAGTTGATCGACGTAATGGCGCAATTGGGTCTGAGCGACCATCTACAAGTCCCAGCCCTGCACCACCACCCCCGCCAAGCCATCGGTCAGCTGGAACAGGCGATTGCACAACTGGGCCGACCGCTGCTAGTCGGCAGCTCGCTCGGCGGCTACTATGCGACTCACTTGGCCGAGCGCCACGGCCTCAAGGCCCTGTTGGTCAACCCGGCCGTCAGCCCGCATCGGATGTTCGACGGTTACCTGGGCACACAGAAGAATTTGTACACCGACGAAACCTGGGAATTGACCCACGACCACGTGACGGCCCTGGCCGAGCTGGAAGTGCCGGCGCCCCAGGATCCGCAGCGGTATCAGGTATGGTTGCAAACCGGGGACGAAACGCTGGATTATCGCCACGCCCAGCAGTATTACCGCGCCTGTGCCTTGCGCATCCAGGCCGGCGGCGACCACAGTTTCCAAGGGTTTGCCCAGCAGTTGCCGGCGCTGTTGAGTTTTGCCGGCATTGGCGCCGATTTGTACCAGGCGATCGACTTCACGTCGCTGTGAGCCATCGCCCCTTTTTCATTGAACACTGACGACGAGACCCCATGGCCACTCCCAGCGCTAGCTCTTATAACGCAGACGCCATCGAAGTCCTCTCGGGCCTCGACCCGGTGCGCAAGCGCCCCGGCATGTACACCGACACCAGTCGGCCGAACCACCTCGCCCAGGAAGTCATCGACAACAGTGTCGACGAAGCCTTGGCCGGGCATGCGAAGTCGGTGCAGGTCATCCTGCACGCCGATCACTCGCTGGAAGTCAGCGATGACGGCCGCGGCATGCCGGTGGACATACACCCTGAAGAGGGTGTGTCGGGCGTCGAGCTGATCCTCACCAAGCTCCACGCCGGCGGCAAGTTTTCCAACAAGAACTACCAGTTCTCCGGCGGTCTGCACGGGGTGGGTATTTCCGTGGTCAACGCCTTGTCGACCCAGGTGCGGGTGCGGGTCAAGCGTGACGGCAACGAATACCAGATGACTTTCGCCGACGGCTACAAGGCCACCGAGCTGGAAGTGGTCGGCACCGTCGGCAAGCGCAACACCGGGACCAGCGTGTATTTCGCCCCGGACCCGAAATATTTCGATTCACCGAAGTTTTCCGTCAGTCGCCTCAAGCACGTGCTCAAGGCCAAGGCCGTGTTGTGCCCGGGGCTGCTGGTCAGTTTCGAGGACAAGGCCACCGGCGAGAAAGTCGAATGGCATTACGAAGACGGTCTGCGCTCTTACCTGGTGGACGCGGTCAGCGGTTTCGAACGCCTGCCCGACGAGCCCTTCTGCGGCAGCCTCGCCGGCAATAAGGAAGCGGTGGACTGGGCGCTGTTGTGGCTACCCGAAGGTGGCGAAAGCGTCCAGGAAAGCTACGTCAACCTGATCCCTACGGCCCAGGGCGGCACCCACGTCAACGGCTTGCGCCAGGGCCTGCTCGATGCCATGCGTGAGTTCTGCGAGTTCCGCAACCTGCTGCCCCGTGGTGTGAAGCTGGCGCCGGAAGACGTTTGGGAACGCATCGCCTTTGTCCTGTCGATGAAGATGCAGGAACCGCAATTCTCCGGCCAGACCAAGGAACGCCTGTCGTCCCGTGAGGCGGCGGCGTTTGTTTCCGGGGTGGTCAAGGATGCGTTCAGCCTGTGGCTCAATGCCAACCCGGAAACCGGCCTGGCCCTGGCGGAGCTGGCGATCAACAACGCCGGTCGTCGTCTCAAGGCCAGCAAGAAGGTCGAGCGCAAGCGCATCACCCAGGGGCCGGCCTTGCCGGGCAAACTGGCCGATTGCGCCGGGCAGGACCCGATGCGTTCCGAGCTGTTCCTGGTGGAAGGTGACTCCGCCGGCGGCTCGGCCAAGCAGGCGCGGGACAAAGAGTTCCAGGCCATCCTGCCGCTGCGGGGCAAGATCCTCAACACCTGGGAAGTGGACGGCAGCGAAGTGCTGGCCAGCCAGGAAGTGCATAACATCGCCGTGGCCATCGGTGTCGACCCGGGCGCCGAGGACATGAGCCAGCTGCGCTACGGCAAGATCTGCATCCTGGCCGACGCCGACTCCGACGGCCTGCACATCGCCACGTTGCTCTGCGCCTTGTTCGTCCAGCATTTCCGCCCGTTGGTGGACGCCGGTCACGTCTACGTCGCGATGCCGCCGCTGTACCGCATCGATCTGGGCAAGGAAATCTACTACGCCCTGGACGAAGCCGAGCGCGATGGCATTCTGGATCGGCTGGTGGCCGAGAAGAAACGTGGCAAGCCGCAGGTCACCCGATTCAAGGGCCTGGGCGAGATGAACCCGCCGCAGTTGCGCGAAACCACCATGGATCCGAACACTCGCCGCCTGGTGCAGTTGACCCTGGATGATTTCGAAGCGACCTCGGAAATGATGGACATGTTGCTGGCGAAGAAGCGCGCCGGCGACCGCAAGTCCTGGCTCGAATCCAAAGGGGACCTGGCCGAGGTGCTGGCCTGATGCGCAACGGTTTCGCCCTGGCGTTGTGGCTGTGGGCGGGGGCGGTAGTCGCAGGGCCTGCGCCGGAACTGAAGCTGCTGTCCGAGCACGCCGTCGATGGCATGCGCGGTGGCAACCTGTCCGGGCTGGCGCTGTGCGGCGGCGAGATGTGGACGGTGTCCGATCGCGACGATGACCGGGTCTATCGCCTCGCACCCTCCGAGGCGCCGGTCTGGCAGGCCGAGGTGGTTGAAATCGAGGTGCCGAAGGTGCCGGACAGCGGTTTGCCCTGGGGCTTGAGCTCGCGGACCTGGGCGGCGTCGTTCCTGCGCGGTGGCGAGCTGGATTTCGAAGGCATCAGCTGTGACAGCGCCGGCAACCGCTATGTAGTCAGTGAGTCCCATGCCGCGGTGTTGCAGGTGCCACCGTCGGGGGCCGCGTCCTGGCTGAAAATTGCCCCCACCCTGATCCGCCAGGCCCGCGCCAGCGGCATGCTGCTGCATTTCAATGCGTTGTTCGAAGGCTTGGCGGTCAACCCGGCCGGTGACCAGCTGTGGTTGGCGGCCGAGCGCGAACGTCG
Source organism: Pseudomonas sp. NFACC37-1 (assembly GCF_900101575.1). Taxonomy (NCBI): domain Bacteria; kingdom Pseudomonadati; phylum Pseudomonadota; class Gammaproteobacteria; order Pseudomonadales; family Pseudomonadaceae; genus Pseudomonas; species Pseudomonas sp. NFACC37-1. The sequence goes on from NZ_FMUZ01000048.1 coordinate 3,538, forward strand.
CGGCCTGCTGCTGCTCAAGCGTCAGCAGACGGTGTGGGACTGCGATGGCAATTGCGTGTTGCTGAGCGAAGCCGGGCGGGAAATGCAGCCAGCGCAGTTCCCCAAGGCCAAGGCGGTTTCGCGGGATTTCGCGGACCTGTCATTGTTCAATGGCAAGCTGTTTACCCTGGAGCGCAACGCCTATCAGATCTGCCGGCGTGACCCGCAGACCGCCCAGGTCGAGCGTTGCTGGTCGTTCGCCGCCGAGGCGTTGCAGGATAACCGCCGTTATCCCCAGCCCTACGGGCTGGCCGAAGCGCTGGTGGTGGATGCCGAGGGGGCCTGGATCGGCCTGGACAACAACGATGGCAAGCGGGCCGACGGTGAACAGCGGCCAATCGTCTGGCGCTTCGCCGCGCCCGAGGGTGGCTGGAGTGCCTCGCCGTGAGCCAGCCGTTGCCGGGCAAGCGCGCCGGTCGGGTGTTGATGATCCTGGCCTGGTGCGCCGCGCTGTTTCTGGCGACGCGTTTTTTTGCCCAATGGGAGCAGCGCCAGCAAAACCCCAATACCCAGGTGTACTCGCAAAAAGGTGAAGGTGTTATCGAGGTGAAGCTGGTCGGCAATCAACAGGGGCATTTCGTCGCCAGCGGCCAGATCAACGGCCAGCCGGTGGATTTCATGCTCGACACCGGTGCCACTGACGTGGCGATTCCGATGGAGCTGGCCGAGCGCCTCAAGCTGGAAAAAGGATTCGGCGTGACCTTGAGTACCGCCAACGGTGTGAGCGAGGGCTACCGTACCCGCGTCGACCGGCTGCAATTGGGCGACATCGTCTTGCGCGATGTCCGTGCCCTGGTGGCGCCCGGCCTGGGTGGCACGCAAGTGCTGCTGGGCATGAGCGCCCTGAACAAACTTGAATTTACCCAGCGCGACGGCACCATGCTGCTGCGCCAGACAACGAACTGATGAGGCCCGCATGAGCGACATTCTTGCAGACAGCTTAGACGGCGTAGAACGCCGATCGCTGGCTGACTTCACCGAAAATGCCTACCTCAATTACTCCATGTACGTGATCATGGACCGTGCCTTGCCGCACATCGGCGACGGTTTGAAGCCGGTTCAGCGGCGGATCATCTATGCCATGAGTGAGCTGGGGCTGGATGCGGATTCCAAGCACAAGAAATCGGCGCGTACCGTCGGTGACGTGCTCGGCAAGTTCCACCCCCACGGTGATTCGGCCTGCTACGAAGCCATGGTGCTGATGGCCCAGCCGTTCAGCTATCGCTACACGCTGGTGGACGGCCAGGGTAACTGGGGTGCGCCGGACGATCCCAAGTCCTTCGCGGCCATGCGTTACACCGAGGCGCGGCTGTCGCGCTATTCCGAGGTGTTGCTCAGCGAACTGGGCCAGGGCACCGCGGACTGGGGGCCGAACTTCGACGGCACCCTCGACGAACCCCTGGTTCTGCCAGCACGTTTGCCGAACATCCTGCTCAATGGCACCACCGGCATCGCTGTGGGCATGGCCACCGACGTGCCACCCCACAACCTGCGGGAAGTGGCCACGGCGTGCGTGCGTCTGCTGGACGAGCCGAAAGCCACGGTGGAACAGCTCTGCGAACACATCCAGGGCCCGGACTATCCGACCGAAGCGGAAATCATCACGCCGCGCGCCGACCTGCTGAAAATCTACGAGACCGGTCGCGGTTCGGTGCGCATGCGCGCCGTGTACCACATCGAAGATGGCGACATCATTGTCACGGCATTGCCGCATCAAGTCTCCGGGGCCAAGGTCTTGGAGCAAATTGCGGCGATGATGCAGGCAAAACCGTCGAAAGCTCCGCAAGTGGCGGACCTGCGCGACGAGTCTGACCATGAAAACCCCTGCCGCATCGTGATCATCCCGGTCAACAGCCGGGTCGACCACGACGCGCTGATGCAGCACCTGTTCGCCAGCACCGACCTGGAGTCCAGCTACCGCGTCAACATCAACATCATCGGCCTGGACGGCAAGCCGCAGCTGAAAAACCTGCGGGCACTGCTGGTGGAGTGGCTGGAGTTCCGGGTCAAGACCGTGCGCCGGCGCCTGCAATTCCGCCTGGACAAGGTCGAGCGCCGCCTGCACCTGTTGGACGGCTTGCTGATCGCCTACCTCAACCTGGATGAAGTGATCCACATCATCCGCACCGAGGAGCACCCCAAGGCCAGCCTGATCGCCCGCTTTGACCTGAGCGAAATCCAGGCCGACTACATCCTCGACACCCGTCTGCGGCAGTTGGCGCGGTTGGAAGAGATGAAGCTGCGCGCCGAGCAGGATGAACTGCTCAAGGAACAGGCCAAGCTGCAAGCCCTGCTGGGCAGCGAAGCCAAGCTCAAGAAGCTGGTACGCACCGAGCTGCTCAAGGACGCCGAAACCTATGGTGACGACCGTCGCTCGCCCATCGTCGAGCGCGCCGAAGCCAAAGCGCTGACTGAACATGATCTGTTGCCGAACGAGAAAGTCACCGTCGTGCTGTCGGAGAAAGGCTGGGTACGCTCGGCCAAGGGTCATGATATTGACGCGACGGGGCTTTCCTACAAGGCCGGGGACGGCTTCAAGGCCTTGGCGGCCGGGCGTTCCAACCAGTTTGCAGTGTTCGTCGACTCCACTGGCCGTAGTTATTCCGTGCCGGCGCATACCTTGCCATCAGCTCGCGGCCAGGGCGAACCGCTGACCGGTCGTTTAACACCACCACCGGGTGCAACTTTTGAATGCGTGCTGATGCCTGATGATAATGGACTGTACGTCATTGCATCGGACGCGGGTTACGGGTTCGTGGTCAAGGGCGAGGACCTGCAAGCCAAGAACAAGGCGGGCAAGGCGCTGTTGAGCCTGCCGAACAACGCCAAGGTGATTGCGCCGCGCCCGGTGGCCGATCGAGAGAGCAACTGGCTGGCGTCGGTGACCACCGAAGGGCGGTTGCTGGTGTTCAAGATCAGCGACCTGCCACAGCTGGGTAAAGGCAAGGGCAACAAGATTATTGGTATTTCCGGCGAACGGGTCGCCAGCCGTGAGGAATATGTCACGGATATTGCAGTGTTGCCGGAGGGCGCCACGCTTGTGCTACAGGCAGGAAAGCGTACGCTTTCGTTGAAGGCGGACGATCTTGAGCATTACAAGGGTGAACGCGGTCGGCGGGGCAACAAGCTACCGAGGGGCTTTCAGCGGGTCGATGCGCTGCTCGTCGAAAACCTCAATTAGGCGTAGTAGAGGGCTCGGTCTGCGATTAAATGCCGCAGATCGATGCTTTCGCGCTGGAGTCGGCGCGCATATTCACGGATGATAGGCCCTTTCAAGCGCCGGCGTAGCCGAGCGTTCTTCACATTGACCGAGTATTTTTTCACTGTGGCAAGCCTTGTGGCTGCCACCTGGACGGAACGATGACTGCTCTGCGCCTCCCTATTTTGTGGCTCGCCGGCCTGCTTGGTCTGGCGGGCTGCAGCATGAACCAGCCGGTGTCGCTGTACCAATTGGACAGCGGAACCCCGGCCCAGCCTGCGCAAAGCACAGGCATGGCCGTATTGCTCGGCCCGGTTCTGATCGCTGATTACCTGCAGCGAGAAACCTTGTTGCAACGCCAACCGGACGGCAGCCTGCAAGCCGCCACTGACGGCCGTTGGGCCGGCAGCCTTTCCTCTGACATCGATCAGTTGCTGTTGCGCCAGGTCGCCGGGCACCTGGACAGCCAGCGCGTGGTGCTGGCACCGGCGACCCAGGGTTTCACCCCGGATGTGCAGGTACTGCTGTCGATTACCCGCCTGGACTCGGGTAAAGCCCAGCCGGCAGTGCTCGATGCCCAATGGCGGTTGATCGACCGTCGTGGCAAGGTGCGTGAGAACCGCATCGTTCATCTGCAAGAGCAGCATGCCGGCACCACGGCGGCACAGGTCCAGGCCCAGGGCGTGCTCCTGCAACGCCTGGCCGAACAGTTGTCGGTGTCGCTCAAGCCCCTGGCCAACCAGCCGCCTGTCGCCGAAGTGCCTCGCAAGGCCGCGCCAGCCCCGGCCAAGCCGGTAGAGAAGGAAAAGGACAAGATTCCCATGGCCTTGCCGATTCGTACGGACATGGAAGTGTTCAGGTTCTGACGGTTGGACCCGGATACACCACAAAGCCCGCGTTGATGCGGGCTTTGTTGTTTCTGCCGGTTGGATTGTCGGGGCCTATCCTGGCCTCTTCGCGGGCTTGCCCGCGAAGAGGCCAGGATAGGCAACAAAAAAGCCCGCAGATAATCACTCATCTGCGGGCTTTTGTTCGCTTCAACTACTGGATATCAGGCCTGGCGCTCATGCATCCGCGCCAGTTGCCGCTCCAGCATCGATGGGTAAGGCTCCATCAAGCGCTCCACGCAACACGCGCCTTCGGGGCTGGCGATGGGGCGGATGCGCGCGCGCTGGCGGATCAGGGCGTCGTCGTTGATCTTGCGCTCCACCAGCAGCAGGTTGCGGCTGTGTTGCGACAGCGCCAGGGCGTCCTGGGCGGTTTCGGTCAGCAGCAGGTCGATCTGGCTCAAGCCGAACAAGCCATCGCCCAAGGTCAGGCCCAATTGCAGTTGCAGGGTGATGCCGCTGTCGGCGACTTCGATCTGCAACTGGTGACCCAAGGCGCGCAGCAACTCACCGCAGCAAATGGCATTGGTCAGGTAGTCGTCGCCGCTGTCTTCGGTGTGGAACAGCATCAGCGTGCTGCCGTCGTTCAAGGTGTGCAATTCGCCCTGATAGAGCGATGCGGCCTGGTCGAGGCAGTCGCGGTAGCGCTCGAGCAACTCCTTCAGGCGCGCCTGGGGCAGGCGACGCAATTGATCCTGGGCGCCCAGTTGCACGGCCAGTACGGCGCTGTGCTGGGGCAGGTTCGAGGCCACAGGCTTGGCGACCGGCAGAGGTGCCCCATTGACCGACTCGTCACGCAGGTCGGCGAAGGCGTCGTCGTCTTCCTCGTCTTCTACCGCGCGCACCACGTGGCGTGGGGCCGGTTTGGAGGCCGGCATCGGCTGGCTTTCGTCGAACCCCGGATCGCGCAGGTTGCGTACTTCGAAGCCTGGCTCGGAATCGTCGTCGTCCGTGTAGTCGAGGTCTTCAGGTTCCGGCAGGGGCTCGGGTTCCGGGGCGAAGCTGGCGTGCAGTTGCCGGGCCAGGTCGCCGATCTCGTCCTGGCGCTGGGTGGCCGGCGTGTGTTCGTCGATGTCCCGCAGCCAGACGCGCAATTGCAGCAGTGGCGTGGAGATGTGCCGCCCCAGGCGCAGGCTCAGGGCCAGTGCCAGTGCCAACAGGATCGCGCTGAGGATGCCCATGCTTTGCAGGCTGATGGTCATCGGTTGCTGGAACTGGTCCATGTCCAGGCTGATGCGCAATTGCCCGGCGGTCACGTCCTGGAAGGTGATCTTGCTCTGGTACATGCCGCCGGACTCGCCCAGCAGGCCAGGTTTGGGGCGCTGGCCGGCCTCGGCGAGGATGCGGTTGTCCACGCTATAGATGGCGGCGTGGGCCACCAGCTTGTTCTTGGTCAGGTTGTTGAGCAGCACGTTGAGGCTGAGGATGTCGTTGGACACCAGCAGCTCGGTGGCGGACGTGGCGGTCTGGGTGGTCAGGCTTTCACCCAGGGCATCGGCCTGCTCGTGCATCGCCTGCTTGAATTGCAAACCCATCACGCAGGCATAGATGACCAGGGCCAGGGCGACCAGGATGACGTTATGGCTGGCAATACGCAATGCGATCGGCACACGACGGTGACGCAGCGCACGGAAGATCAGCAGGAAGAAGTTGTCGGTTTTGACTGGCGTGGGCCGGTTCACTGAGCTCGGCTCTTTGTCCGTGAAATTGACGCGCAGTATAGCGACAGGCCCATGACCGGCAAAGCACTGGCGGTGCCCGATGGTCACTGAATGTGGGTAGAATGCGGTTTTTTCCACCTGCGGGGGTGCGCCTTGCGCGAAATCGTCCTGATAAACATCACTGGCAGCGACCGTCCGGGTCTGACTGCGGCCATTACCGGCGTTCTGGCCCAGGGTGGTGTGAACATTCTCGACATCGGTCAGGCGGTGATCCATGACACGCTGTCGTTTGGCATCCTGGTTGAAATCCCGGACGCCGAACAAAGCAAGTCCGTGCTCAAGGACATCCTGTTCACTGCCTACAAGCTCGACCAGCAGGTGCGCTTCACTCCGGTGTCCGAGGAGGACTACCAGCATTGGGTGGCCGGCCAGGGCAAGAAGCGCCATATCGTGACCCTGTTGACCCGCAAGGTTACTGCCGAGCAGTTGCAGCGCGTCAGTTCGATCACCGCCCAGTATGGCCTGAACATCGACCACATCGACCGTCTGTCCGGGCGCATGCCGCTGGACACCCCGGCCGACAAGGGCAAGGGCTGTATCGAGTTTTCGGTGCGCGGTGAGCCGGCCGATCCCCAGGCGTTGCGTGCCGAGTTCCTCAGCGTGGCCCAGGAGCTGAACGTCGACATCGCCTTCCAGGAAGATTCGCTGTTCCGCCGCAACCGCCGCCTGGCGGTGTTCGACATGGACTCGACGCTGATCGAGGCCGAAGTCATCGACGAACTGGCCAAGGCGGCTGGCGTGGGCGACAAGGTCTCGGCCATCACCGAGCGAGCCATGGCCGGCGAGCTGGATTTCCGTGCCAGCTTCAAGGAGCGCCTGGCCCTGCTTAAAGGCCTGGACGTCAGCGTGCTGGATTCCATTGGCGCTTCCCTGCGCCTGACCGAAGGCGCCGAAACCCTGTTCGCCGAACTCAAGCGCCTGGGCTACAAGACCGCCATCCTGTCCGGCGGCTTCACCTACTTCGCCAAGCAGTTGCAGGCCAAGCTCGGTATCGACTACGTATTCGCCAACGAGCTGGAAGTGGTGGACGGCAAGGTGACCGGCGTGGCCGTCGAGCCGATCGTCGATGCTCAGCGCAAGGCGGACCTGCTGCGTGAACTGGCTGAAAAAGAAGGCCTGCGCCTGGAGCAGACCATCGCCGTGGGCGACGGCGCCAACGACCTGCCGATGCTGGCGATCGCGGGCCTGGGTGTGGCATTCCGCGCCAAGCCACTGGTCAAGCAGTCGGCCAGGCAAGCGATTTCCACCCTGGGGCTGGATGGGGTGTTGTACCTGCTGGGCTTCAGGGATCGTGACGGGCAGCTCTGATTCGAGTCTGTCGCAATCTTTTGGAGGCATTCATCGGTGGTGAGGAGATAAATCCCCTCACCACAAAGGGTTGTGTGTTGGCGGTTCAAAGCGATTTCCACAACGAGTCAAAATTCCCTTCCTGGTCGCCGCTCTCCTCGGTGGCTCCCGAGTCCTCCGGGTGATAGGAAAACTGGTTGAAGCTGTGGGTGCTGGTCACCCGGCGGTCCAGGCCGGCGCGGCGTTCCTGGCCGTTGGTATTGATCAGCACCCGCTGGCCTTCCTGGAAGGGCAGGCGGGGGGCGATCATGGTCGGGGGCAGGTCAATGGCGCTGATCTCTGGAAGCAACAACCCGCGCAGGTAGTGACCGTGCTCATTTTCTTCCCGGACCAGTTGCAACCCGCAAGGCTGGGCATGGGGTGCGACCAGTTCGATGCCCATTTGCATGGCGCCGTTGCGCACTTGGCGGATCCAGCGCACCACGGCGACGCTCCAGGCTTGGTCGCTGCTGTCGCGGATGCCGATCATTTCCCCGGCTTGCAGTTGTTCCGGCACCTCCTTGGGCCAACCGAGGCAATAGCCGCCAGGGCTGTGGTTGATGATCGGCAGGTCGTAGGTGGGGAAGTGATGCTGGTTGTCGGAGCTGTTGCCATCGTCATCGGCCGGGTTGACCGGGTACTCGATTTCTTCATAGGGCAGCAGGTCGCTGTCGCCGGCGGGGGCGGCGTCGAACGCTTGCTTCCAGGTGTCGTTTGTCTTGCTCGGCGAGGCTTCGAAGCGGGCCTTGCGGGTGGCGGGGCTTTTCAGGATCTCGTTGAACGAGCGCTCGCCGCCCAGGTAGTAGTGCAGTGCACTCATGCCTACGCACAGGGTCAGCGTGCCGTTGCCCTCGGTGCGCTGGAAGCTGCGTTCAGCCGCTTCGCCCCAGGCGGCTTGAAGGTGATGCAAAGTGTCGACGCTCATGCCACCAGGGACTGGCAACGTATTATCGGCAGGTTGTTCCAGGTGAATGGCGATCGCACGCACCAGTGGCTGGGGATCGAAGCCCTGCAAGGTTGGCTGCTGTTCGGCCCGGAACTTGGCGCGGTAGCGTGGCCCGACATCCAGTTCTGGAGCGACTGCGAACAGGCTGCTGGCAGCGCTGGCAGGGTCCAGCTTGACCCACTGGCTCCAGGATTCGAGCACCTCGGTCAGTCGCCCGATCTGGCCCTGGCGCAATTGATTGCTGCGTGACGCGCCCAGCAGCAGGGCGACGACATAGGTCTGCTCGGCGTTCAATTGATGAACCTGGCTGGCCAGCTCGTCACTCACGCTCAGGTGTTGCAAGCGGTGCAGGCAGGCAATCCGGTACAACTGATGCAAGTCGAGCCACAACCCCTCTGGCACTGGGCTGTACAGCTGGCTGGCACGCAGCAGCGGGCCGTTGAGGGCATGCATCGCCCGTTGCAGTGCGGTGCTCAGCAGGCGGGCCCGGTCCTTGGTGTATTTCGACGCGATACGCGCCACGATCTGTTTGTAGCCCATCGCCAGTTGGGTTTGCAGGGCCTGGCACAGGTTGACGATCTTGCGCGAGCGATCATCCAGCACGATGGCTTGTTGCAGGAAGTGCCGCTCCAGGTGCTTGCAGACGTAATACACCTCGGGTCGCAGCAGTTCGAGCAGTTGCAGGCGATTGTCGCTGGGCGTGAGCAGCTGGTTGAGTTCCCCAAGGGCCTGGTACAACAGACGGGCCGTTTCGCCGATGTTGGCCTTCGGCAGGTTGGCGATCCAGCGCTTGAGGTCCCGTGGCGTAGCCTCGCAGAACGACAGGCGTGATTGTGTCGGGGTCAGGGCGCGCAATAACTGGAGAGGGCTGGTCTCATTCATGCCGTGTGCGGGCTCCGGCGGGAAATAAACGTGATGTTCCAACTCTAGCAGTTGTAGCCGAAGGAGGTGCGCTATCTATGCTGGATGCCCTGCTGGAGCGAGCTTGCTCGCGATGACGCCAGGACAGTCGCCATCGAGGTGACTGTTACATCGCCATCGCGAGCAAGCTCGCTCCCACATGTGATCTTTTACTCAGCCTTTGGCAGCGCCAGGCCCTGGCCCATCTGTACTGGTGAGCCGGCCACCAGGTCTTCGGCCCATTTCACCTGGCCTGGACCGAACAGCACGATGGCGGTCGAACCCAGTTTGAAGCGCCCCAGTTCGGCGCCTTTTTCCAGATGGATCGGCGCGCGGGCGGCTTCGTCGTAACGGAAGGTTTTCAGCTCGCGCTTGGGTGGCGTCACCAGCCCGGCCCAGACGGTTTCGATGGAGGCCACGATCATCGCACCCACCAGCACCACGGCCATCGGCCCGCGCTCGGTGTCGAAGATGCACGCCACGCGCTCGTTGCGGGCGAAGAGCTCCGGAACGTTTTCGGCGGTGGTCTGGTTGACCGAGAAAATCCTCCCGGGAATGTAGACCATCTCCCGCAGGGTGCCGGCCAATGGCATGTGCACGCGGTGGTAGTCCTTGGGGGACAGGTAAATGGTGGCGAAATCGCCGCCCATGAACGGCGCGGCGTTGGCCGCGTCGCCGCCCAGCAGTTCCAGCACGCTGAAGCTGTGGCCCTTGGCCTGGAACACCCGGCCGTGCTCGATCGGGCCGAGCTGGCTGACGGCACCGTCGGCGGGGCTGAGGATCGCGCCCGGGGTTTCGTCCAGCGGCCGTGCGCCGTCTTTCAGGGCGCGGGTGAAGAAGGCGTTGAAGTGCTCATACGCAGTCAGGTCTTCCACCAGGGCCTGGGACATGTCCACTTGGTAGCGCTTGGCGAACCACGCGGTGAAGGCATTCTTGAACCAACGCACGCGGCATTCGGCAATGCAGCCGGCCAACCGCGACAACAGGTGGTGGGGCAACAGGTATTGAGTGAGGATGAACAAACGGTTTTTCATTAACTGTCCTTAAGAACCTTCAAAGCTCGATGGGCGTGTCGGGGTGGTTGCCCCATTCGCCCCAGGAACCGGCATAGCCTTTGACTCGTGGATAACCGAGCGCCTTGGCCACCAGATAGGTGAAGCCAGAGCGGTGGTGAGTCTGGCAGTGGGTGATGATTTCTTTGTCGGGCGTGATGCCCAATCGTTCGAGGATCTGCGGCATATCCTTGCGAATGCGCAGGTTGCGCGCCGGGTCCATGCCGGCGGTCCATTCGAAATTGACCGCCCCTGGAATATGTCCGCCCCGGGCTGCGACGACTTTCTCGCCGGAGTATTCCAGCGGGCCGCGTGCATCCCAGATGGCCAGGTCGGCGGCACCGAGGCGGCTTTGCAGGTATTCGCGGGTGGCGGTGGGGGCCTCGTGCAACGTCAGGGGCACCGGGCCGGCAACCGGTGCCGGAACATCGACGGACACCGGCAGGCCTCCGTCCAGCCAGGACAGCAGGCCGCCGTCGAGGTAGTGATAGTTCGAGTGGCCGATCACGTCCAGCAGCCAGATAAAGCGCCCGGCCCAGCCGCCGCCTTCGTCGTCGTAGACCACGTAGACCGCGTCCGGGTTATGCCCAAGCTCGCCGAACAGGGTTTCCAGGTCGGCCTTGGCCGGCAGCAGGCCCGGTGCCGGCGGTTGGCCGAGCTGGGTGCGCTTGGGGTCGACGAAACGTGCGCCGGGGATGTGCCCGGTGCTGTAGCGCGCGGCGCTGGTCAGGTCCACCAGAATCAGTTCGCGGGCGTCGAGGCGCGGCAGCAGTTCGCTCGGCTCGATCACCAGCGGCAAGCCAGAGAAGTCAGGCATGTGAGGTCTCCAGGGGCGCAAAGGGAAAGGATTGTAGCAAGTTCAGCGACCGCGGTTGGTAAAGGTATGCAGGGCCCTTTCGATGCATTGTACGGTTTTGCCGAAGGCTTGCACGGTGATATCCGAGAACGGCCCGCCGCCCTGGTCCACCGCCACCAGCATGATCACCCGGCCATTGCAGGTCAGTGAGCGCAACAGCAGGTGTTCACCCCGGAACAGGCTGCGCAGGCCCGGCGGCAGTAGCGCCGAAAACTGCGCATTGTTGTCCGGGTTCAGGCGAACCTGGGCCTGCTGGGCCAGCAACCGTTGCAATATTTTGCTCTGGCTGATGGTAAAGCTCATGGCCGCGGCTTCCTTGGGCAGGCCGGCGGTCTGGTGTACGCGCACGCTGGCCTGGCTGCGGTCGGCCATCAGGATCATCACCCGGCGCATGCCACAGGCCACCAAGACGTCCCGTGCCGAGGTGGTCAGGTGCATGGCGTTGCGAAAGGGGCTCGGCTCCACCAGCATGGCGGAGCATTGCTTGCGCCACTGGCTCAGGTCTTGGGCGCTGGGCGGGGCGGCGGGCAGCAAGCCAGGGTGGATGCGGCGGCTGCCCGAGGGCCAGAGCAGCGCCACGGCCGGGTGCCAGAGGTCCGGCATGGCGTGATGATGGGCGCTATTGACCGCTTGTTGGTGCAGTTGCTGCTGGACCTCATCCATCGACATCTGCAGATACAAACTGGTGAGGTACTGCCAGCGGGTGAGCGCGGGGCTGTCCCAGGCCTGTTGTGCGGCAAGTGCCAGGCCGTTGGCCAGCAATACGGTGTTGGCCGGCTGGTTGAGCCAGCGTCGCAGGATCGGGTCGTCGTCCAGGCGATTCTGCTGGCGTAGGGGGTGTTCGCTGTCCCGGGCGATGCGCAGGACTTTCACCAGCTCGCGGCGTTCATTGAGCAGCAGGCGATAACCTTGCGCCACCCAGACGGGCAAGCGCCAGGTTTCCACCAGCCCCAGGCAGATTTCCAGCAGGCTGACGCCGAACAGTTCGCGCTCCACCTTGGGCGCGGGCTCGCCTTTATGGATGACCCGCAATTCCCATTCCCCGAGCAATCGTGGATGGGTCAGGGCCAAGGGCCAGAGCGGTGACAGGAATAACAGGCTGCCCCAGTGTATGTCTTGCCACAGCCGCGCCAGGCGGCTGGCAAAAAAACCATTGGCCTGTTGCGTGGCGTGCTGGCTGATCAATTGCAACTGGCGCAAGGCGATGGGTATTTCATGCTCCGGCAACGACGGCAGGCGTGCGAGCAGCTCTTCGGTACGCTTGAGGCCGAGGCGGTTGATGGCCACTTCGAGGTTTTCCGCAGGTTCTGCAAGACTGCCATGGGTGTGATGGTTGGCTTCGCGGATGACGCTCAGGGCCAGGGCTGGGCTGCCCTGCATCAGGTCGGCAATGTCGCGCAATGAGCGGCGGCTGTCGGCGAGGGCCTTGCAGACGAGGTCGTGGCTGGCCTGGGGAACCGGCAGATGCACGCCTTTGAGCAGCTTCACCCAACCTTCGAGGGTGGTCGGTCGGGGCGTTGGAACCTTGGTTTCGTTAGTCATGGCTGGACGTGATCATCGTATGAATTCTCTACGCCCGGAACGGGGCAAATTGGCTTTTCGCCAGAACAGCCTATAGTCTGGCGCAGTTTCGCCGATAAGTAGAAGAAGAGATTTTTCAGCTTCCGAATATGACCTTGAACCCGACTTAAATAAGTACTTTCTATCTATGGCTAAAATTATCGGCATCATTGTCGTGTTCGCGAGCGTGCTCGGCGGATACGTGCTCTCCCATGGCAAGATTGCCGCCCTGATCCAACCTTTCGAGGTCATGATCATCGGTGGTGCGGCCCTCGGTGCATTCCTGCAGGCCAACCCTGGCTATATGACCATGCACGTGCTCAAGAAATCCCTGAGCATGTTCGGTTCGCGTTTCAGCCATACCTTCTATCTGGAGGTGCTTGGCCTGGTCTACGAGATCCTCAACAAGAGCCGCCGCGAAGGCATGATGGCCATCGAGGGCGATATCGAAGACGCCGCCGCCAGCCCGATTTTCGCCAAGTACCCGGCTGTGCTCAAGGACGCCCGCATGACGGCGTTCATCTGTGATTACCTGCGCATCATGTCGTCCGGCAACATGGCCCCCCACGAGCTCGAAGGCCTGTTCGACATGGAGCTGTACAGCCTCAAGGAAGATCTGGAGCATCCCTCCCACGCGGTCACCGGGATCGCCGACGCGATGCCTGGCTTCGGTATCGTCGCGGCGGTACTGGGGATCGTGGTGACCATGGCTTCCCTGGGCGACGGTGACCAGAAGTCCATCGGCCTGCACGTGGGTGCGGCCCTGGTGGGTACCTTCTTCGGTATCTTGGCGGCGTATGGTTTCTTCGGGCCGCTGGCCACCTCCCTGGCCCATGACGCCAAGGAAGAACTCAACGTCTACGAGGCCATCAAGGCTTCCCTGGTGGCTTCGGCCTCGGGCATGCCGCCATCGTTGGCGGTGGAGTTCGGGCGCAAGGTCCTGTACCCGGCGCACCGTCCAAGCTTCGCCGAGCTGGAACAAGCGGTTCGCGGTCGCTAAGTTATGGAAAATAACCAGCCGATCATCATCAAGCGCGTCAAGCGCATAGCCGCTGGGCATCACGGGGGCGCCTGGAAAATCGCCTTCGCCGACTTCGCCACGGCGATGATGGCGTTCTTCCTGGTGCTGTGGCTGTTGTCCACGGCAACCCCGGAGCAGAAGATCGCCATCGCCGGTTACTTCAAGGACCCGGTCGGCTTTTCCGAAAGCGGTACGCCCTACATCATCGACCTGGGCGGCTCGCCGACCCTGGCGCCGGAAAATACCCTCAACCCCGAGGTCAAGTCCCAGCCCCAGCCCGACAAGGTGACGGTGGACTCCGAGCAGGTCGAAGGCATGGCCGAACAGGTCGAGCGCGAGCGCCTGGAGCTGCTGTTGCAGGAATTGCAGAACAAGGTCGAAGAGAACCCGCAACTGCAGAAATTCAAGGACCAGATCCTGTTCGAAATCACCCCGAACGGGTTGCGCATCCAGATCATGGACGCCGAGAACCGGCCAATGTTCGACTCCGGCAGCGCGCGCCTGAAGCCGTATTTCGAGGACATCCTGCTGGCCATGGCCGACACGATCAAGGCGGTGCCGAACAAGATCAGTATCAGTGGTCATACCGATGCCAAACCCTACATCGGCAAGGGTGACTACGGTAACTGGGAACTGTCCGCCAACCGCGCCAACGCGGCCCGTCGGGCCCTGGTGGCCGGCAGCTATCCGGACGAGCAGGTGGCGCGGGTGGTCGGTTATGCGTCTTCGGCGCTGTTCGACCGCAAGGACCCGTTCAATCCGGTCAACCGGCGTATCGATATCGTGGTGTTGACCAAGAAGGCGCAAAAAGCCATCGAGGGCTCGCAAACCGACGATCCGGCACCCGATCCGGTCCCGGGCGAGGGGGCGCCGGGTGAAGTGCCTGCTCCGACCACCACGCCTGGCGCGGCGGCCGATCCGAATGCGTTGCCGGCAGACCAGCAACCCGTGCCGGCCCATGAACTGCGCGAGCGGCTGAACCTGTTCGACGACGCCGCGCCCAAGCCTCCCGGAGCGCCGGCGCAGTGATCTGAAGGTTTGTCGATGGACCTGTGGCGAGGGGATTTATCCCCGTTGGGCTGCGCAGCAGCCCCCCTATGCCTATCTTTTTATTCAGGGATATGAAAGGGAGGGGGGCGCTTCGCGCCCCAGCGGGGATAAATCCCCTCGCCACAGTTGTGTCCGGCTTCCCTTTCTTTCAGCTCAGTAACCGCTTTCCGGCAGGCTGGCGATGATCGAGCGGTAGCTGTTCATCCGTTGCTGATGCACGCGACCTTCTTCCAGGGCCTTGAGCAGGGCGCAACCAGGTTCGCGGTCGTGCTTGCAGTCGCGGAAGCGGCAGGTGCCGATCAGCTCGTTGAACTCGATGAACCCGGCTTCGACATCGGCCCGGCTGACGTGGCCCAGGCCGAATTCACGGATACCCGGTGAGTCGATCAATTCACCGCCGCCAGGGAAGTGGAACAGCCGCGCGGTGGTGGTGGTGTGGGTGCCCTGGCCGGACAGCTCGGACAACGGCCCGACGCGCGTCTCGACTTCCGGCAGCAGGCTGTTGACCAGGGAAGACTTGCCCACGCCAGACTGGCCGACGAACACACTGATGCGCCCGTCCAGCTGCTGTTGCAACTGCTCCATGCCGTTGCCGTGATGGGCCGAGACTTCCAGCACCGGGTAACCCAGATCCCGATAGACCGACAACAGGGCGTTCAGCGCCGGGGCGTTGTGTTCGTCGATCAGGTCGAACTTGTTGAGCAGCAACAACGGACGGATGCCGGCGTGTTCGGCGGCCACCAGGTAACGGTCGATCAGGTTGGCGTGGGGCTCGGGCAATGGGGCGAACACGATGACGATCATGTCGACGTTGGCGGCCACGGGCTTGAGCTGGCCTCGGCTGTCCGGCCGGCACAGCTCGGTGTGGCGCGGCAACTGCGCGACGATCACGCCGATGCCTTGGTTGCCGGCCCGCCAGACCACCTGGTCGCCGGTCACCAGCGCCGGCAGGTTGGCGCGCAAGTGACAGCGGAACACCTGGCCGGCCAGTTCGCCTTCCTGGGCCTCGACCTCGACCTGCACGCCGAAGTGGGCGATCACCAGGCCGGTCTGTTCAGGGCCCAGGTCGCCACCCTCCAGGGCTTCGACAGCACTGGATTCGCGTTTGGCGGCGCGGGCGGCGCGCTCGCCCTGGATCTTTTCGATGCGCCAGTTCTGACGACGATTGAGTTGGCGTTTGGCCATGGGTGTTCCGTATGAAGAAATGCAGCGAATAGGGTAAAACGGCGGCGAGTTTAGCACGCCCAAGGGCCTGCCTAAGCTAAACTGCGTGGCTACGCCGAGGAGCTTCCCTATGCAAAACCCGCAGAACCTGATCTGGATCGACCTGGAAATGACCGGTCTGAACCCTGATACCGACGTCATCATCGAAATGGCCACCATCGTCACCGACAGCGACCTCAACACCCTGGCCGAAGGCCCGGTGATCGCGATCCACCATAGCGACGAAGTCCTGGCCGGCATGGACGAGTGGAACACGCGCCAGCACGGCGGCTCGGGCCTGACCCAGCGGGTGCGCGAGAGCAAGATCAGCATGGCCGAGGCCGAGGCCCAGACCCTCGCTTTCCTGGAGCAGTGGGTGCCCAAGGGCAAGTCGCCGATCTGTGGCAACAGCATCTGCCAGGATCGTCGCTTCCTTTATACCCACATGAAATCCCTGGAAAGCTACTTCCACTACCGCAACCTGGACGTCTCCACCCTCAAGGAGCTGGCCGCCCGCTGGGCGCCAGAAGTGCGCGACAGTTTCCAGAAGGGCAGCACCCACCTGGCCCTGGACGACATCCGCGAGTCCATCGCCGAGTTGCGGCATTACCGCAAGCATTTCATCAAGTTCTGAAGCCTGTCCCATGTAGGAGCTGCCGAAGGCTGCGATCTTTTGATGTAGATCCGCTGAGCGTTCGCTTGCGGCTCAATTGGCTGGAAAAAGATCGCAGCCTCGCTTTGCTCGGCAGCTCCTACGGGCTTGTTCTCCTGCAAGGATCGTCATCAATGTTGCTGATGCTTTATCTGATCGCCATCACCGCCGAAGCCATGACCGGCGCCTTGTCTGCCGGGCGGCGGGGCATGGACTGGTTTGGCGTGGTGCTGATCGCCTGTGTCACGGCGCTGGGTGGCGGCTCGGTGCGCGATGTGTTGCTCGGTCATTACCCGCTCACCTGGGTCAAGCACCCGGAGTACCTGGTGCTGACCACCGCGGCGGCGATGCTGACGGTGTTCCTGGCGCGCTGGATGCGCCATTTGCGCTCGCTGTTCCTGGTACTCGACGCCGTGGGCCTGGTGGCGTTCACCCTGATCGGCTGCATGACGGCCCTGGAAATGGGCCATGGCATGCTGGTGGCGTCGGTCAGTGGGGTGATCACCGGGGTGTTCGGTGGCATTCTGCGGGACATCTTCTGCAACGATATTCCGCTGATCTTCCGTCGCGAACTCTACGCCAGCGTCTCGTTTGCCGCGGCGTGGTGTTATCTGCTGTGTGTCTTCCTGCAATTGCCGAACGAGCAGGCGATCCTCATCACCTTGTTCGGCGGTTTCCTGCTGCGGCTCCTGGCGATTCGCTTTCACTGGGAAATGCCGAAGTTCGTCTACAACGACGAGGTCTGACGCTCGGCATGTTGGCGCAACGCCCACGCCACGTGCTCGCGCACCAGTTCCGACGGATAGTCGCGCCGCGCCTCGAGCGCTTGCAGCACGGGAATGGTTGACGGCGCATTGCCCAGGCCCACCGCCAGGTTGCGCAGCCAGCGCTCGTAACCGGCACGGCGCAACGGTGAGCCCTCGGTGCTGCTGAGGAATTTCTCTTCGTCCCACATGAACAGCTCGGCCAAGCCGGCATTGTCCAGGTTGTGCCGCGGCTTGAAGTCGCTTTCCCCGGACGGTCGGGCAAAGCGGTTCCACGGGCAGACGATCTGGCAGTCGTCACAGCCGAACACCCGGTTGCCGATCAGTGGCCGCAGCTCTTCAGGAATGGCGCTTTTCAGCTCGATGGTCAGGTAGGAAATGCAACGGCGAGCATCGAGCACGTAGGGCCCGACGAAGGCATTCGTCGGACAGATGTCCAGGCATGCGGTGCATTTTCCGCAATGCTCGGTGCCGTGGGGTGGGTCGATGGGCAGCGGCAGGTCGACAAACAGCTCGCTCAGGAAGAAATAGCTGCCGGCCTTACGGTTCAACACCAGGGTGTTTTTACCGATCCAACCCAGGCCGGCCTGTTCGGCGATGGCTTTTTCCAGCACCGGTGCGCTGTCGACAAAGGCGCGGTAGCCAAAGGGGCCGATGACCGCCTGAATTTTTTCCGCCAATTGCTGCACGCGTTTACGGATCAATTTGTGGTAATCGCGGCCCAACGCATAACGCGAGACGTAGGCTTTTTCCGGTTGGCCGAGCAATTGCGCCATTTGCGTATCGCCCGGCAAGTAGTCCATGCGCAGGGAAACCACTCGCAGCGTGCCCGGCACCAGTTCCTCGGGGTGCGAGCGTTTGCTGCCATGGGCGCCCATGTAGTCCATTTCGCCGTGGTAGCCGGCCTCGAGCCAGCGTTGCAGGTGTTGTTCATGCTCGGCCAGGTCCAGGCCGCTGATGCCGACCTGCTGGAAACCCAGCTCGCGGCCCCATTCCTTGATGGATTGGGCGAGGGCGGGGAGGTCTGTGGGAATGGCAGGCATGAGGCGAGAGAAACCGGAGCTGAGATGCGTATAATTCTGCCAGACATCGGAGCCCGAAGACGCATGCCGCACACTAAAGATGATTTTCCCGACGCGCTGTACAGCGCCGCGCAGGTCCGGGCCCTCGATGCTCAACTGATCGCGGCAGGCACCGCCGGTTTCGAATTGATGCAGCGTGCTGCCCGGGCCACCTGGCGAGCGATCGTCCGACGCTGGCCTGACGCCCGCGAGCTGACCGTGTTGGCCGGCCATGGCAACAATGCCGGCGATGGCTACCTGGTCGCGACGCTGGCCCGACGCGCCGGCTGGTCGGTGCGGGTGCTGACGGTGGGCGAGCCCCGGCGATTGCAGGGGGACGCCGCCAATGCCCATGCCGAGGCCGTGGCGGTGGGCGTGCCGATTGAGCCGTGGTCGGATGAGGCCGAGTTGCGCGGCGTGTTGCTGGACGCGCTGCTCGGCACGGGCCTGAAGGGCGATGTGCGCGAGCCTTATGTGCAGGCCATCGATACGATCAACGTCAGCGGCCTGCCGGTCGCGGCGGTGGATATCCCTTCGGGGTTGTGCGCCGACACCGGCCGGGTGCTGGGCACGGCGGTGGCGGCCGACCTGACTGTGACCTTCATTGGCTTGAAACTGGGGCTGTTCACTGGCGAGGCGGCTGACCGGGTCGGAGAGCTGGTGTTCAATGACCTGCACGCCGATCCGGATATTGTTGAAGCGGCACCGGCCAGTGCCCGACTGCTCCAGCCCCACAATCTGCCTCGTCTGACACCTCGCGCCGCCACTTCCCACAAAGGCAAGTTCGGTCATGTGCTGTTGATTGGCGGCGACCGGGGCTTCGGCGGTGCCATCCAGATGAGCGCCGAAAGCGCCCTGCGCTGCGGTGCGGGCATGGTTTCACTGGCGACCCGCAGTGAACATGTGTCCGCCGCGCTGATGCGTTTACCGGAAGTGATGGTGCAGGGCACCCATTCGGCGAACCAATTGATGGGCCTGCTCCAGCAGGCCAGCGTGCTGGTGGTCGGGCCGGGCCTGGGCCAGGCTGCCTGGGGACGCAGCCTGTTGTCGGCGGCGGCCAATGCGCCACTGCCGCAAGTGTGGGATGCCGATGCGCTGAACCTGCTGAGCAGCGGCGATGTCCGTCTGCCTGAGCCGTGCGTCATCACCCCGCACCCGGGCGAGGCGGCGCGCCTGTTGGAGATGTCCACCGCCCAGGTGCAGGCCGATCGCCCGGCGGCGGCCCATGCCTTGAGCCAGAAATACAGCGCCACGGTGATCCTCAAGGGCGCCGGCAGCCTGATCGCCAGCCCGGACGGTCGCCTGGCGGTTTGCAGCCAAGGCCATCCGGCCATGGCCACCGCCGGTCTGGGGGATGTGCTGGCCGGTGTGGTCGGGGCCTTGCTGGCCCAGGGCATGGACGGCTTCGAGGCCGCGTGCCTGGCGGTCTGGCTGCACGCCAATGCCGGTGCCCAGGTCGGTCGCTCGGGCCGGGGGGTGGCGGCGACCGATCTGATCCCGGCCATTCGTCAGTTGTTGGAGGAGCATTCACCGTGTCTGAAGTAACCCTGTACGTGGCGGACGAACAAGCCATGACACAATTTGGCGCCCGCATCGCGCAGATCACCGCCGGCCGCGGCCTGATTTTTCTCGAGGGCGACCTCGGCGCGGGGAAAACCACCTTGTCCCGTGGCATCATTCGCGGCCTCGGGCACGTCGGTTCAGTCAAGAGCCCGACGTTCACCCTGGTCGAGCCCTATGAGATCGGCGACATTCGCGCCTTCCATTTCGACCTGTATCGACTGGTGGATCCCGAGGAGCTGGAATTCCTCGGCATCCGCGATTATTTCGAAGATGACGCCTTGTGCCTGATCGAATGGCCCCAGAAGGGTGCAGGCTTTTTGCCAAAGCCCGACCTGACCATTACCATTGGCGCGCAGAACGGCGGGCGTTCGCTGAAACTGACGCCGCAAGGCTCCCGTGGTGAGTCGTGGTGTGCCGCTTTGGCATTGGAAAACTAATTGATGATGGGGTTTGGTATGCGCTTTCGCGCGGTGGTTGCTGTCGTAGGACTGTTGCTTACGGCACTGGCCGTCGATGCTGTGGCCGAGACAAAGGTCAACAGCGTTCGCCTCTGGCGGGCGCCGGACAACACACGGCTGGTGTTCGACCTGACGGGGCCGGTGCAGCACAGCGTATTCACCCTGACCGCCCCGGATCGCCTGGTGATCGACATCAACGGCGCGACCCTGGGGGCGCCTCTGAATGTCGCTACCGCCAACACGCCGATCACCGCGATGCGCTCGGCCCAGCGTACGCCGACCGACCTGCGGGTGGTCATCGACCTGAAAAAAGCCGTGACCCCGAAAAGCTTCACCCTGGCCCCCAACGCCCAGTACGGCAACCGGCTGGTGGTGGACCTGTTCGACAACCCGGCCGATGCCGAGCCACCGCCACCGCCGCCAACCAATGTGGCCACGGTGCCGGCAGTGCCGGTGACCCCGACCGAGCCTGCGCTCAAACTGCCACCGGCCCCGGCCGGCAAGCGCGACATCATCGTCGTGATCGACGCCGGCCACGGTGGCGAAGACCCGGGGGCCTCGGGCTCGCGCGGGCAACGTGAAAAAGACGTGGTGCTGTCCATCGCCCGTGAATTGCAGCGCCAGGTCAACGGCATGAAAGGCTTCCGCGCCGAACTGACCCGCACCGGCGACTATTTCATTCCCTTGCGCGGACGCACCGAAATCGCCCGCAAGAAAGGCGCTGACCTGTTCGTCTCCATTCACGCCGACGCCGCACCTTCGGCGGCAGCGTTCGGGGCCTCGGTGTTCGCCCTGTCCGACCGTGGCGCGACTTCCGAGACCGCCCGTTGGCTGGCCGACACTGAAAACCGTTCCGACCTGATCGGCGGTGCCGGCAACGTCAGCCTCGACGACAAGGACCGGATGCTCGCCGGTGTCTTGCTCGATTTGTCGATGACCGCCTCGTTGACCTCCAGCCTGAACGTCGGCCAGAAGGTCTTGAGCAACATCGGTCGCGTCACGCCGCTGCACAAGCAGCGCGTCGAACAGGCCGGGTTCATGGTGCTCAAGTCGCCGGACATCCCGTCGATCCTGGTGGAAACCGGGTTCATTTCCAACGCCAACGAAGCCTCGAAACTGTCGACGTCGAGCCATCAGCAGGCCCTGGCCCGCTCCATCAGCAGCGGCGTACGGCAGTTCTTCCAGCAGAACCCACCGCCGGGCACCTACATCGCCTGGCTGCGGGACTCCGGCAAGATCGCCCAGGGGCCACGGGATCACCGCGTCAACCCGGGCGAAACCCTGGCGATGATTGCCGTGCGCTACCAGGTGTCGCCCGCCACCTTGCGCAGCGCCAACAATCTCAAGAGCGATGAGCTCAAGATTGGCCAGACCCTGACCATTCCGGGCAATGAAGTGGCGGCCAAGCAATGAGTGACGAAGTGATTGGCAACACCGCCCGCATCGAGCTGCTCAGCCCGCGGCTGGCGAACCAGATCGCCGCCGGTGAAGTGGTCGAGCGTCCGGCGTCGGTCATCAAGGAACTGCTGGAAAACAGTCTGGACTCTGGGGCCAGGCGCATCGATGTGGATGTCGAGCAAGGCGGCGTCAAGCTGCTGCGGGTGCGCGATGACGGTGGCGGTATTCCCTCTGACGACCTGCCGTTGGCCCTGGCGCGTCATGCCACCAGCAAGATCCGCGACCTGGAAGACCTCGAGCGGGTCATGAGCCTGGGGTTCCGGGGCGAGGCGCTGGCGTCCATCAGTTCGGTGTCGCGCCTGACCCTCACCTCCCGCACCCGCGACGCCGAGCAGGCCTGGCAGGTCGAGACCGAAGGCCGCGACATGGCCTCTCGCGTCCAGCCGGCGGCTCATCCGGTGGGCACCTCGGTGGAAGTGCGCGATCTGTTCTTCAATACTCCGGCCCGACGCAAGTTTCTCAAGGCCGAGAAGACTGAATTCGATCACCTGCAAGAAGTCATCAAACGCCTGGCCCTGGCGCGTTTTGACGTGGCGTTCCATTTGCGCCACAACGGCAAGACCATTCTCAGCCTGCACGAAGCCCACGACGACGCGGCTCGTGCCCGGCGCGTGGGGGCGGTGTGCGGTGCCGGTTTCCTCGAACAGGCGTTGCCCATCGAGGTGGAGCGCAATGGCCTGCACCTGTGGGGGTGGGTCGGCTTGCCAACGTTCTCCCGCAGCCAGGCGGACTTGCAATATTTCTACGTGAACGGCCGGGCGGTGCGCGACAAGCTGGTGGCCCACGCGGTGCGCCAGGCCTATCGCGATGTGTTGTTCAATGGCCGGCATCCGACCTTCGTGCTGTTTTTCGAAGTCGATCCGGCGGTGGTGGACGTCAACGTGCACCCGACCAAGCACGAAGTACGTTTCCGTGACGGGCGCATGGTCCACGATTTCCTTTATGGCACCCTGCATCGTGCCCTGGGCGATGTGCGACCGGAAGACCAACTGGCGGCGCCGGCGGCTGTGGCTGGCATGGTCCGGCCAACGGGGCTGGAGGCCGGTGAATTCGGGCCCCAGGGCGAGATGCGCCTGGCGGCCAATGCCCTGCTGGAGCAACCCCAGCCGCAGCCGAGCTACAACACGGCCGGCAACGGTGCCGGCAGTGGCTACCAGTATCAATACACCCCGCGCCCGCAATCGAACGTGCCGGCGGCGGAAGCCCAGGCGGCCTACCGTGAATTCTTCAAGCCCTTGCCGGAAGCTGGCGCGGCGGCGATGCCCGAGGGCCAAGGTGACATTCCGCCGCTGGGCTACGCCCTGGCGCAGCTCAAGGGTATCTACATTCTCTCGGAAAATGCCCAAGGCCTGGTGCTGGTGGACATGCACGCCGCCCATGAGCGGATCATGTACGAGCGGCTGAAAGTCGCCATGGCCAGCGAAGGCCTGAGCGGCCAGCCGCTGTTGGTGCCCGAGTCCCTGGCCGTCAGCCAGCGCGAAGCCGATTGCGCCGAAGAACATGTGGCCTGGTTCCAGCGCCTGGGCTTCGAATTGCAGCGCCTGGGCCCGGAAACCCTGGCGATCCGCCAGATCCCGGCCTTGTTGAAGCAGGCCGAGGCCAATCGCCTGGTCAGCGACGTGCTGGCGGACCTGATGGAGTACGGCACCAGCGACCGGATCCAGGCGCACCTGAACGAACTGCTCGGCACCATGGCCTGCCACGGCGCGATCCGCGCCAATCGGCGCCTGGCCCTGCCGGAAATGAACGGTCTGCTGCGGGACATGGAAAACACCGAACGCAGCGGTCAATGCAACCATGGCCGGCCGACCTGGACCCAACTGGGCCTGGACGACCTGGACAAACTGTTCCTGCGCGGTCGTTGATGAGCCCGTTGCCACCCGCGATTTTCCTGATGGGGCCGACCGCCGCCGGCAAGACCGACCTGGCCATCGAATTGGCCAAAGTCCTGCCCTGCGAGTTGATCAGTGTCGATTCGGCCCTGGTCTATCGGGGCATGGATATCGGCACCGCCAAGCCGTCAAAAGAACTGCTGGCCGAATTCCCCCACCGCCTGATCGACATCCTGGATCCGGCCGAGGCGTATTCGGCGGCCGATTTCCGGCGTGACGCGCTCCAGGCCATGGCCGAAATCACCGCGCGGGGCAAGATCCCGCTGCTGGTGGGCGGTACGATGCTGTACTACAAGGCCTTGGTCGACGGGCTGGCGGACATGCCCGCGGCCGATCCCGAGGTGCGCGCGCAGATCGAAGAAGAGGCCGCGCGCCTGGGCTGGCAGGCCCTGCACGAGCAATTGGCGGTCATCGATCCGGAGTCGGCGGCGCGTATTCACCCCAATGACCCGCAGCGGCTCAGTCGGGCCCTGGAGGTTTATCGGGCCAGCGGCCAGAGCATGACGGCCCTGCGCCAGCGACAATCTGCGCAAAGTACTGAAGCAGCCGCTTCGGGACTGCAACAATTGCCCTATACTGTCGCGAATCTGGCCATCGCTCCGGCGAACCGGCAAGTGCTGCATCGGCGAATTGAACAAAGATTCACATTAATGTTGGAACAGGGGTTCATAGACGAGGTCGTAGCCCTGCGTGAGCGAAGTGACCTGCATGCCGGGTTGCCGTCTATACGTGCGGTAGGTTATCGGCAAGTCTGGGACTACCTGGACGGCAAGCTGACGTCAGCCGAGATGCAGGAGCGTGGGATCATTGCCACGCGCCAATTGGCGAAACGCCAGTTCACCTGGCTGCGCAGCTGGACTGACCTGCATTGGCTCGACAGTCTCGATTGCGACAATCTGCCACGCGCCTTGAAATACCTCGGGACCATCTCCATATTGAGCTGAGTCCTTGCAATTGCCGTCTATCCTTGGGGGTGTGACGGCCCAAGCCATCTGATTCCGATTTTTATTATTGATCCTTAAAGGAGTGCGGCACATGTCAAAAGGGCATTCGCTACAAGACCCTTACTTGAACACTTTACGTAAAGAGAAAGTTGGGGTGTCCATCTATCTGGTCAACGGGATCAAACTGCAAGGCACGATCGAGTCTTTCGACCAGTTCGTCATCCTTCTGAAAAACACCGTCAGCCAGATGGTCTACAAGCACGCGATCTCGACAGTGGTGCCAGTTCGTCCAATTCGTCTGCCTAGCGCAACCGAATCCGAAGGCGGTGACGCTGAACCGGGTAACGCCTGATAGGAGCCTCCTTTGTTCTTTGAGCGCCACGGTGGTGGTGAACGGGCCATTCTCGTTCACTTGGATGGACAGGACCCTGAGGCGCGCGAAGATCCGCAGGAGTTTCAGGAATTGGCACTTTCGGCCGGCGCCGAGACCGTCGCGTTTTTCAACGTGCCGCGTCACCGGCCAACCGCCAAGTTCCTGATCGGCAGTGGCAAGGTCGAGGAGTTGCGCGACCTGGTCAAGGCCGAGCAGGTCGATCTGGTGATTTTCAATCACATCCTCACGCCCAGTCAGGAACGTAACCTCGAACGTGTCTTCGAGTGTCGCGTAATCGACCGCACGGGGCTGATCCTCGATATCTTCGCCCAGCGCGCCCGCACCCATGAAGGCAAGCTCCAGGTCGAACTGGCCCAGCTTGAGCACATGAGTACGCGGCTGGTCCGCGGCTGGACTCACCTTGAGCGGCAGAAAGGCGGTATCGGCCTGCGGGGCCCGGGGGAAACCCAGCTGGAAACCGACCGCCGCCTGTTGCGGGTTCGCCTGCGCCAGATCAAGGGGCGGCTGGAAAAGGTCCGCAGCCAGCGCGAGCAGTCGCGACGTGGTCGCAAGCGCGCGGATATCCCGACGGTTTCACTGGTGGGCTATACCAACGCCGGCAAATCGACCCTGTTCAACAATGTCACCCAATCCGACGTCTACGCCGCCGACCAGTTGTTCGCCACGCTCGACCCGACCCTGCGCCGGCTCGACCTGGACGACCTCGGGCCGATCGTGCTGGCCGACACCGTGGGCTTTATCCGTCACCTGCCGCATAAACTGGTCGAGGCTTTCCGGGCTACGCTCGAAGAGTCGAGCAACTCCGACCTGCTGCTGCATGTAATCGATGCCGCGGAGCCGGACCGGATGCTGCAGATCGAACAGGTGATGGTGGTGCTGGGCGAGATCGGAGCCCAGGACTTGCCGATCCTCGAGGTATACAACAAACTCGATTTGCTCGAAGGCGTGGAGCCGCAGATCCAGCGCGATGCCGATGGCAAGCCGCAACGGGTCTGGCTGTCGGCCCGCGATGGCACCGGCCTGGACCTGCTCAAGCAGGCCGTGGCCGAGCTGTTGGGCAGCGATCTGTTTGTCGGCACCCTGAAATTGCCACAACGTTTTGCCCGGTTGCGTGCGCAGTTTTTCGAGCTGGGGGCTGTGCAAAAAGAAGAACACGACGAAGAAGGTGTCTGCCTGCTGGCTGTTCGCCTGCCTCGGGCGGAGCTCAACCGACTGGTCAGTCGCGAAGGGCTGCAACCGATGGAATTCATCGAGCAACACACTTTGCAATAAAAGCCTGAGAAAGCGGTGTCAGGCATTCTGTAGCATTGGTCGGCGCGCCGTGGGTGCGTCTTTGCTTTATCAGATGGAGAGCGCTATGGCTTGGAATGAGCCGGGTGGCAACTCGAATAATCAGGATCCTTGGGGTGGCAAGCGTCGTAACAACGGCGACCGCAAGGGGCCGCCGGATCTCGACGAGGCCTTCCGAAAGCTGCAGGAAAGCCTGAACGGTTTGTTCGGTGGTGGTAAAAAACGCGGTGACGAGGGGGGCGGTCGTTCGGGCAAGGGCGGCGGTTTCGGCCTGCTCGGCATCGGTCTCGTCGTGCTGGCGGCTGTCTGGCTGTACAGCGCGGTCTATGTCGTGGACGAGCAGGAGCAAGCCGTGGTGCTGCGCTTCGGCAAGTACTACGAGACGGTTGGTCCGGGCCTGAATATCTATTTCCCGCCGATCGACCAGAAGTTCATGGAGAACGTCACGCGTGAGCGGGCGTACACCAAGCAGGGCCAGATGCTGACCGAAGACGAGAACATCGTCGAAGTGCCGCTGACTGTGCAATACAAGATCACCAACCTGCAGGACTTCGTGCTGAACGTCGACCAGCCGGAAATCAGTCTGCAGCATGCGACCGAAAGTGCCTTGCGCCATGTGGTGGGTTCCACCGCCATGGACCAGGTGCTGACCGAAGGTCGTGAGCTGATGGCCAGCGAAATCAAGGAACGCCTGCAACGGTTCCTCGATACCTATCGCACCGGTATCACCGTCACCCAGGTCAACGTCCAGAGCGCAGCGGCACCGCGTGAGGTCCAGGAAGCCTTCGACGACGTGATCCGTGCCCGTGAAGACGAGCAGCGTTCGCGCAACCAGGCTGAAACCTATGCCAACGGCGTCGTGCCGGAAGCTCGTGGCCAGGCCCAGCGCATCATTGAGGATGCCAATGGTTATCGCGATGAAGTGGTCTCCCGTGCCAAGGGTGAGGCCGATCGCTTCACCAAGCTGGTGGCCGAGTATCGCAAGGCCCCTGAAGTGACCCGCCAGCGTCTGTACCTGGACACCATGCAGGAAGTCTTCAGCAATACCAGCAAGGTCCTCGTGACCGGCAACAAGAACGGCCAGAGCAATCTGCTGTACCTGCCGCTGGACAAGATGGTCGAGAGCGGTCGCAACACCAGCACGCCACCGGCCAGTTCGGCGGCGGCCAGCAATGAGGCCGGCACCCGCGCAGCGGCGGACCTGCAACAACAGCAAGCACGTACCAGGGAGAGTCGCTGATGAGCAATAAATCGCTGATCGCCCTTATTGTCGGTGTCGTCGTGGCGATCGCTGCCTGGAACTGCTTCTACATCGTGGCTCAGACCGAGCGCGCGGTGTTGCTGCAATTCGGTCGCGTGGTCCAGGCTGATGTCCAGCCGGGGCTGCATGTGAAGGTGCCCTACGTCAACAAGGTGCGCAAGTTCGACGCTCGCCTGATGACGCTGGATGCGCCGACGCAACGCTTCCTGACGCTGGAAAAGAAAGCCGTGATGGTGGACGCCTATGCCAAGTGGCGCGTGAAGGATGCCGAGCGCTTCTACACCGCGACCTCGGGCCTGAAGCAGATCGCCGACGAGCGTCTGTCCCGTCGTCTGGAATCGGGCCTGCGTGACCAATTCGGTAAGCGCACGTTGCATGAAGTGGTGTCCGGTGAGCGTGATGCGCTCATGGCCGACATCACCCGTTCGCTGAATACGATGGCGGAAAAAGAGCTGGGTATCGAAGTGGTCGATGTCCGGGTCAAGGCCATCGACCTGCCGAAGGAAGTGAACCGCAGCGTGTTCGAGCGGATGAGCACCGAGCGCGAGCGTGAAGCCCGCGAGCACCGCGCCAAGGGTAACGAGCTGGCCGAAGGTATCCGTGCCGACGCCGATCGCCAACGCCGCGTGCTGCTGGCCGAAGCCTATCGTGAATCGGAAGAGGTCCGGGGTGATGGTGATGCCCAGGCCGCTGCGATCTACTCCAAGGCTTATGGTCAGGATCAGGAGTTCTACGCGTTCTACCGTAGCCTGCGTGCCTACCGTGAAAGCTTCGCAAACAAATCCGACGTCATGGTCCTGGACCCAAGCAGCGACTTCTTCCACTACCTGGAAAAGTCCAAGCCTTGATACGGCGTTGACTTGAAGCACTCCGCCCGGCGGCTAAAGCGTCGGGCGGGGTGATCCTTTGGGAAAACGTGTGTATGATGCGGCAGCCGGGAAATTCCCGGCTTTTTTGCGTCTGCACGTTTGATTGTGGTTTTGGTTGCAGGCGTCGGGTTGAACGACTCGACAGGTTTTTCGAGGAAAGTGCTGGGCGAGGCCGATTGCTGGCCATTCGTCACGTCGCTCATGCGCGTGTTTTGCGCGTGGGCCAAGTATTTTCTGCTTCACTCAAGGCTTGCCCGAGGGCTGGCCGCCCGGACCATAGGGGAATGGCGTAATGGCAACGGTAGACCGCTGGCTGCTGCCAGATGGCATCGAAGAAGTACTGCCACCGGAAGCTGCGCGTATCGAAGTAGCGCGTCGGCAGGTGTTGGATCTGTTCCAGAGCTGGGGTTACGAGTTCGTCGTCACCCCGCATATCGAGTACCTGGAATCCCTGCTCACCGGCGCGGGCCAGGACCTGGATTTGCGCACCTTCAAGGTGATCGACCCGCAGTCGGGCCGGCAGATGGGCTTTCGTGCCGACATCACGCCGCAAGTGGCGCGCATCGACGCCCATACCCTGCGTCGTGAAGGCCCGAGCCGCCTGTGCTACGCCGGCAGCGTGCTGCATGCCCAGCCGCGTGCCTTGTCATCATCGCGCAGCCCAATCCAGCTGGGCGCCGAGTTGTATGGCGATGCCAGCCCGAGCAGTGACGTGGAAGTCATCAGCCTGATGTTGGCCATGCTGCAACTGGCTGACGTGCCTGATGTCCACATGGACCTGGGGCACGTCGGCATCTATCGCGGCCTGGCCCGTGCGGCCGGTTTGTCTGGCGAAGTGGAGCAGCAGCTGTTCGATGCCCTGCAACGCAAGGCCATCGACGAAGTCATCAGCCTGACCGAGGGCCTGCCGGCCGATCTGTCGGGCATGCTGCGGGCACTGGTGGACCTGTGCGGCGGACGTGAAGTATTGGCCGCTGCCCGTGAACGCCTGGCCCATGCGCCGGTGCCGGTGTTGGCCGCGCTGGACGATTTGCTGGCGATTGCCGAGCGTCTGTCGGTGCGCTTCCCCGAGTTGCCGCTGTATTTCGACCTGGGCGAGTTGCGCGGTTATCACTATCACACCGGCGTCGTGTTCGCCGTGTTTGTGCCGGGCGTGGGCCAGTCCATCGCCCAGGGCGGCCGTTATGACGACATCGGTGCCGACTTCGGTCGCGCCCGTCCGGCGACCGGTTTCTCTACCGATTTGAAAACCCTGGTGACCCTGGGGCGTGCTGAAGTCGAGCTACCGTCTGGCGGTATCTGGATGCCTGACAGTACGGATGCGGCACTCTGGCAGGCGGTCTGTCAGTTGCGCAGTGAGGGTCAGCGTGTCGTCCAGGCCTTGCCTGGGCAGCCTTTGGCCGCCGCCCGTGAAGCGGACTGCGACCGGCAATTGATTCAGCAGAACGGGCTTTGGCAAGTATTGCCGCTGGCTTCTTGAGTTTTCCCGCCGGCCGCGGCCGGCACCAAGTTTGCGCGAATGAGGACAAGTGTTATGGGTAAGAATGTCGTAGTCCTGGGCACCCAGTGGGGTGATGAGGGCAAAGGCAAGATCGTTGATCTGCTGACCGAACATGCTGCCGCCGTAGTGCGCTACCAGGGTGGCCACAACGCAGGTCACACCTTGGTGATCGACGGTGAAAAAACCGTCCTGCACCTGATTCCGTCGGGCGTGCTGCGCGAAGGCGTCCAGTGCCTGATCGGCAACGGTGTGGTGGTTGCACCCGATGCCTTGCTGCGGGAAATCATCAAGCTGGAAGAAAAAGGCGTACCGGTGCGCGAGCGCCTGCGTATCAGCCCGTCCTGCCCGCTGATCCTGTCCTATCACGTGGCGCTGGACCAGGCCCGCGAAAAGGCCCGTGGCGAGCTGAAGATCGGCACCACCGGTCGTGGCATCGGCCCGGCCTACGAAGACAAGGTGGCCCGTCGTGGCCTGCGCATCGGTGACCTGTTCCACCGTGAGCGTTTCGCCGCCAAGCTGGGCGAGTTGCTGGACTACCACAACTTCGTCCTGGTCAATTACTACAAAGAACCGGCCATCGACTTCCAGAAGACCCTGGACGAGTGCATGGAATACGCCGAGTTGCTCAAGCCGATGATGCTCGACGTCACCGCCGAGCTGCACGAGCTGCGTCGCGCCGGCAAGGACATC
Organism: Pseudomonas sp. NFACC37-1; assembly: GCF_900101575.1. Lineage (NCBI taxonomy): Bacteria > Pseudomonadati > Pseudomonadota > Gammaproteobacteria > Pseudomonadales > Pseudomonadaceae > Pseudomonas > Pseudomonas sp. NFACC37-1. The sequence goes on from NZ_FMUZ01000048.1 coordinate 34,095, forward strand.
ATGTTCGAAGGTGCCCAGGGTTCGCTGCTGGACATCGACCACGGTACCTACCCGTACGTCACCAGCTCCAACACCACTGCCGGCGGCATCGCCACCGGTTCGGGCTTCGGTCCGATGTACCTGGACTACATCCTGGGCATCACCAAGGCCTACACCACCCGCGTCGGTTCGGGCCCGTTCCCGACTGAGCTGTTCGACGACGTCGGTGCCTTCCTGGCCAAGCGTGGCCACGAGTTCGGTGCCACCACCGGCCGCGCCCGTCGTTGCGGCTGGTTCGATGCCGTCATCCTGCGTCGCGCCATCGACGTCAACAGCATCTCGGGCCTGTGCCTGACCAAGCTGGACGTGCTGGACGGCCTGGAAACCATCAACATCTGCGTGGGCTACAAGAACCAGGACGGCGCTGTCATCGACGCACCGACCGACGCCGACAGCTACATCGGCCTGGAGCCCGTGTATGAGCAGATGCCAGGTTGGACCGAATCGACCGTCGGCGCCAAGACCCTGGAAGAACTGCCTGTGGCAGCGCGCAACTACATCAAGCGCGTCGAAGAGTTGGTCGGTGCGCCGATCGACATTATTTCGACGGGGCCGGACCGCAACGAAACCATCGTGCTGCGTCATCCGTTCGGCTGATAAGTCTTTGATGTAAAACACAAAGGGCCCTCGCTAGGGCCCTTTGTCGTTTCTGCCTGCCGGGCGGCACGACACTTGCTATGCAACTCCATTAAGGCACCGCTTTCCTGAGTGCCATCAAATTAATGGCGTTTGGTAGAGGGATTTCACGTGTCGGCCGTTCTCTCACTGTTACAAAGCCGTTTGCTACGGCCGGTGTTCGTTACCCTGGGTATCGCCCTTTTGGTGCAGGTGCTGGTGGCTGTTGCGCTGACCCGGAGCACCGTCACGGCGCTGGAAGCCGACCTGGGCGCGCGATTGGGGGCGGACAGCCAGAAGCTTTCCGCCGAGCTGGAGCAGGCCGGGCGAGAGGTCACGTCGAGCCTGGACAGCCTGTCCGCCAATACCCGCCAGCGGCTCAATGCCGGCTTGTCGGCTCGCCTGAAGGACGAACAGGCGCAGTTGCGTGGGACCTTGGAAAAGGACTTGAGGGACTCCGCCAATGATATGGCGCAGCTCCTGGCTTCCGTTGCGCCGCGTGCCATGTGGGATAACGACGTGCCCACTCTCTCTGAATTCGCCCGTCGGGCCCAGCGCAATCCCAACGTGTTGTTCGTCATTTATGACGACGCCGCGGGTGAGCACCTGACGCGCTACCTGAACCGGGAAAACCCGATCAACAAGGCGCTGCTGGAGAAAGGCAAGGGCGAGCGGGCGCTGGACAAGGTATTGGACGCGGCGAAGAACGATCCGTCGGTGTATTACCTCGAAGCCTCGATCAACCCCAATGGCGTCGAGATCGGCAAAGTCTTGATGGGGGTTTCCACGGCGTCCGTTGAAACCGACCTGAAGGCGCTGGATCAACGCTTCTCGGCCTTGATCGCCAGCAGTGATCAATTGGTCGGCGACAGCCTCAAGGGCGCGGCGGCCGACAGTGCCGCCGCCATGCGCGGTCGCCTGGAGTCGGCCCAAGCCACGGCCACGCAGATGCAGACCAACACCGCCAGCACCGTGCAGGACGCTGCGGGCACCTTGCGCTGGCGCATAGGCCTGGGCCTGGCGCTGGTGGGCTTCGGCGTGCTGGTGTTGCTGGCCGTGGTGCTGGGGCGTCGGGTGGTCAATCGCTTGAAACTGCTGATCGCGGCCATGAACGACCTGGCGGCGGGCGAGGGTGACCTGACCAAGCGCGTGCAAATCAACAGCAAGGACGAAATCGGCGACATGGCCTCGGCGGTCAATCGCTTTGTGGATAAGTTGCAGCCCATCGTGCGCGAGGCGGGCGATGTGGCCCAGCGTACCGGTGTGGAAATCGGTGCGATGACCTTGCGCAACTCCGGCGCCGATGCGGCGGCCGGGATGCAGCGTGATGAAGTGGCCGAGAGCCTGCGTGCGCTGTCGCAAATGGCGGACGAGGCTCAATCGGAAAGCCAGGCGATGCAGGCGGCCCTGCAGCAAGTGGTGGAGATCCGCCAGGCCACCGATGAAAACACGCGCACTTCGGCCAAGGTCAGCGGCTTGATCGAGGCCCTGGCCGGCCAGGTCGATACCGGGGCGGCAGTGATCGAGCGGTTGGCGCAGCAGAGCGAACAGATTGAAGTGGTGCTGACCGTGATTCACGGCATCGCCGAGCAGACCAACTTGCTGGCCTTGAACGCGGCCATCGAGGCGGCGCGGGCCGGGGACACCGGGCGCGGCTTTGCGGTGGTGGCGGATGAGGTGCGGGCGTTGGCGAGCAAGACCCAGAGCTCCACGGGCGATATCCAGGCGCATATCGTGGCCTTGCAGCAGGGGGCTCGCGAGGCGGTGGCTGCCATCGGCCAGGCCGGGCGCCAGGCCAGCGAAGGTTTGTTGGTGCTGCGTGACAGCGCGCGGTTGCAGCAGTCGGTGCAGGCGTCCGTCGAGCAGGTGCACGCGGCCATCGGCCTGGCGACCCAGGCGGCGGCTCATCAGGCCCAGGGCGCGCAAGCGGTGCGTGGGCGGGTGGAAACCATCCATGCCCAGGCTGAGAAAGCGGCCCAGGCCGTGGTCGAGACCACCGCCAGCGGCAAGGTGCTGGACAACCTGGCGGCGCAACTGAAGGCAAGTCTGGGGCAGTTCAGGGCCTGATCAGGCGGCTGGGCTGACCCCATCGCGAGCAAGCTCGTGATGAGGCCTGTAGGAGCTGGTGAAGCCTGCGATCTTTTGGTCTTTCACTCGCGATTCAATTGTCTGGGGAAAGATCGCAGCCTCGTTGCACTCGGCAGCTCCTACGGTTCGTGGTTGGCGGGAGAGAAGGGCTGGGGGGCGGAAACGCAAAAACCCGCTTTCGCGGGTTTTTGTGAGGTTCAAGGCCTTGACCTTGAAGCTTGAATTGGTGCCCAGAAGAAGACTCGAACTTCCACGACCTTGCGGTCACCAGCACCTGAAGCTGGCGTGTCTACCAATTTCACCATCTGGGCAG
>NZ_FMUZ01000090.1:0-1873 GCF_900101575.1 Pseudomonas sp. NFACC37-1
TTTGATTTTAGCGGAACGCTCTGGAAAGTGCGGCCATAGTGGGTGATAGCCCTGTACGCGAAAGGATCTTAGAAGTGAAATCGAGTAGGACGGAGCACGAGAAACTTTGTCTGAATATGGGGGGACCATCCTCCAAGGCTAAATACTACTGACTGACCGATAGTGAACTAGTACCGTGAGGGAAAGGCGAAAAGAACCCCGGAGAGGGGAGTGAAATAGATCCTGAAACCGTATGCGTACAAGCAGTGGGAGCCCACTTTGTTGGGTGACTGCGTACCTTTTGTATAATGGGTCAGCGACTTATTTTCAGTGGCGAGCTTAACCGAATAGGGGAGGCGTAGCGAAAGCGAGTCTTAATAGGGCGTCTAGTCGCTGGGAATAGACCCGAAACCGGGCGATCTATCCATGGGCAGGTTGAAGGTTAGGTAACACTGACTGGAGGACCGAACCGACTACCGTTGAAAAGTTAGCGGATGACCTGTGGATCGGAGTGAAAGGCTAATCAAGCTCGGAGATAGCTGGTTCTCCTCGAAAGCTATTTAGGTAGCGCCTCATGTATCACTGTAGGGGGTAGAGCACTGTTTCGGCTAGGGGGTCATCCCGACTTACCAAACCGATGCAAACTCCGAATACCTACAAGTGCCGAGCATGGGAGACACACGGCGGGTGCTAACGTCCGTCGTGAAAAGGGAAACAACCCAGACCGTCAGCTAAGGTCCCAAAGTTATGGTTAAGTGGGAAACGATGTGGGAAGGCTTAGACAGCTAGGAGGTTGGCTTAGAAGCAGCCACCCTTTAAAGAAAGCGTAATAGCTCACTAGTCGAGTCGGCCTGCGCGGAAGATGTAACGGGGCTCAAACCATACACCGAAGCTACGGGTATCACGCAAGTGATGCGGTAGAGGAGCGTTCTGTAAGCCTGTGAAGGTGAGTTGAGAAGCTTGCTGGAGGTATCAGAAGTGCGAATGCTGACATGAGTAACGACAATGGGTGTGAAAAACACCCACGCCGAAAGACCAAGGTTTCCTGCGCAACGTTAATCGACGCAGGGTTAGTCGGTCCCTAAGGCGAGGCTGAAAAGCGTAGTCGATGGAAAACAGGTTAATATTCCTGTACTTCTGGTTATTGCGATGGAGGGACGGAGAAGGCTAGGCCAGCTTGGCGTTGGTTGTCCAAGTTTAAGGTGGTAGGCTGAGATCTTAGGTAAATCCGGGATCTTAAGGCCGAGAGCTGATGACGAGTTACCCTTTGGGTGACGAAGTGGTTGATGCCATGCTTCCAAGAAAAGCTTCTAAGCTTCAGGTAACCAGGAACCGTACCCCAAACCGACACAGGTGGTTGGGTAGAGAATACCAAGGCGCTTGAGAGAACTCGGGTGAAGGAACTAGGCAAAATGGCACCGTAACTTCGGGAGAAGGTGCGCCGGTGAGGGTGAAGCACTTGCTGCGTAAGCCCACGCCGGTCGAAGATACCAGGCCGCTGCGACTGTTTATTAAAAACACAGCACTCTGCAAACACGAAAGTGGACGTATAGGGTGTGACGCCTGCCCGGTGCCGGAAGGTTAATTGATGGGGTTAGCTAACGCGAAGCTCTTGATCGAAGCCCCGGTAAACGGCGGCCGTAACTATAACGGTCCTAAGGTAGCGAAATTCCTTGTCGGGTAAGTTCCGACCTGCACGAATGGCGTAACGATGGCGGCGCTGTCTCCACCCGAGACTCAGTGAAATTGAAATCGCTGTGAAGATGCAGTGTATCCGCGGCTAGACGGAAAGACCCCGTGAACCTTTACTATAGCTTTGCACTGGACTTTGAATTTGCTTGTGTAGGATAGGTGGGAGGCTTTGAAGCGTGGACGCCAGTTCGCGTGGAGCCAT
>NZ_FMUZ01000047.1:0-37200 GCF_900101575.1 Pseudomonas sp. NFACC37-1
ACCGCACGACCGAGAATCGGCAAGTCACGAACGGTACGCTCGCAATACTCATGAGTGCTTGAACAGGTTTTCTGGCACCCGCCGCAGGATGGGAATCGGGTGGGATGGGGAATCAGGTCGATCTGAAGCGCGTCGCCATCAGGCTTGATCGTGACGACAGAAAAGCCCTCCCAAAAAGGAAGGAAAGTATTAATATCGCGCATAAGAACGCCGGTTTGTTAGATGTGTTTGCTCGCACGAACATCATCAATCAAATCGGCGTTCTTGTTTCTGTGTTTCCCGGGATTCCGTGAAGAACCTTTTTTATGAAGAGATTCAAAGGGGGTCATCGCTCATTAGTGCAACAGGCTGCTGCACAAATCACAAATCACAAATCGAAAACTCGTGGCGCTGTGGCCCCAAGGCTACAGCAATCAGAACAATCTAGATTTTGATGATCGAGGGCTACAAATGACCACGCTGTTCGATGTGGCTGAAATGCTGAAATAGGCTCGAGGTGAGGTCCATTTGAGCCAGAATGCCTTGGCCAGTCGCGCTGGCGTATCACGTTCGACGGTGGCGCGTATGGAAACATTGGCTAAGGGAGATATGAGCGTCTCGGCCCTTGTCCGGTTACTGGAAGCAGCCGGATACGACTTGAAACTGGTGAAGGCAGGTCATGAACGCACGGTTGAGGACATCCTGGCCGAGCAGCGTTCCAGAGCGGGCGAGTCGTAGTCAGAGATGGAGCGCACCGTGACTAAAATCCAACTATCACAGCAACTGTTCAATAATTCTCAATAAATTCAACCGGGCTCAGCACAGTCCAGCCCTCAACAGCAGGGTCGTCGGCAACATACATAGCTATACGAAGCTCGGGCCAGGCAACTTCTACCTCCGCAATCACCTCCTCTTGGGCGTTGGTGACTTCGTAACCAATCACCGGCACCCCAAAACCTTTGTGTCGACCGTGCATAAGCCCGCCATGCACTGCAAGATCGGCTAGTGCCATAGCTTGAGTCCAATCGTCAGCAACGATGCCCTGCTCGCGACGCAAACGATTAAGAATTTGCATGTTTTGAGTCGAGATAAACATATGGTCGTGCAGCGGCTGTTTACGGTGACAGTCAACACAGAGGGGAAGGAGGTTTGCCGAGCTGTTGTCCTGCTTTACGCCATTGACATGGTGAACGTGCAATAGATGGCGATGCTCTGTGAGGTTTACAGCACACGCCTCGCAAGTGAATCCACAGCGCCGACGGACATCAGCGGAAATTTCCGCCCAGTCCTTTGTGTAATCATTGCCGAGAGCCCGCTGCGTCAAGCTGCGTGGCAGGTGTCGAAAGCTCGTACTGTAAGTTTCAAAGAACTTTCCAATCTCGAAACTATTCCAGATAGTCGAGCGTGTGCCTTCATGGCAATAATTCTGGTAATTGAGCTTTTCCAAGCAGTTCTTACATACGAGCAGACGAGAGTCCAGCTCGTCACGAACACCTCGGCTGTTCTTGCCACTGATCGGGAAAATCCCGCTCAAATTATTCGTCACCACATAGCGCTCAAAGCGTCCTTTGCTGCGCATGTCGTTAAGCGTTTTGCAGTCTGCCACATGGAAACGCTTACCCTTATCTGGAGAAACCTGCACTACGTCAACTGGAGAAAATTGGTCAGGGATGTACAGCAACACCTGGCGTCCATCGACACTCAGCAGCCCGTTGATGACATTCAAGTCGTCGAGTTGAACCTCGCGCCCCTCCAACAGCGCAATATCGATAGGGTCAAGCTGTGCGGCTGCCGTCCAATCGAAATCAATCGTCTCCGTATCTAGCCGTTTGACCTGAGCCCACAGCTCGGAAAAATCAACGTTGATTTCCATCGAGCCTCTCTATGATCGTACGGATCTGCAGTTCAGAGTTGGTGATCACCCGAAAGTTAACACGTCGTGAGCGGGCGGCATCCTCAGTACTGTTACCTGTGTCTACAAGGCGCCGTGAGGAGGAGTAGCCGACTGCTGCAAAGCTTGAGCGCACCCATTCCCTATCTGCCCCGGATGTCAATTTCGATAGTACGTACTGCAACACCGAACGCGTCCGATCCTGTGATAGGGCCATATTCGGAAAATAGGCTTCATCACCATGTCGTGTTCCCCAATCACTACTGGTATGCCCTTCGATACGAATCTCATCAATCGCCTCCCTATAGCGGGAAAGCACCGTCACATAACGCGGAAAGAAATCCGAAAGCATTACCTGGAACTGTGTACTAAGCTCCGGTGAGCCTGAGCGAAACAGTACCTCGGGATTGTTGAAGATCACTTGCAGAGTGTTGCGATCTATCGACGCATTCCAACGTGGCAAGTCACTCTTAAACTCATTATTCAGGTCGTTGTAGATTGCCACCTGTGTGTCCTTATAGGCGACCGCAATCTCTTTGATGTTTTCTCGCTCGACTTGCACGTAGTACATATAGGCTACAGCGATGAACAAGAACATCATCATCAATCCGGACATCAGATCGGAAATGCCAATCCAGTGCTCGGCATCCTCCTTCTTCGAATGCCGATTGCGGAACAGGTTGTCCAGGGAGCTCATTACGAACGCACCCTGCTTGCCAGTTCTGCATGATCATCAGCAATCCTACGGGAGATAGTGGCTAGGGCCGATCCCATTTCCCTGAAAACTTTCTCCAGTTCACGCCCGATGGCCTGATCCATAGCATTAAGCTGAGCTTGCAGAGATGCGTTCGCCCGTTCGGTAGCCTCCCTGACCTGAGCTTCCACTGATCCCATGGTACGGTTCGCAGAACCTTGAATCAGCGACTCAGTCTGACTGAGGTTACCCTCTACGGTAGAGCGCAACGTATTCATCGCGGCATCAACTGTCGATGTGAGGCTGTCTTGAATCTTCCCGGTCGCTTGCTTAAATACTTCCGTCAATGAGCCAGACGCCTGCTCGACTGCCAGCCCCATTTGTTGCTCCAGTGACTTTGAATTATTCAGCATGATTTCTAGTGTGCCGCGCACAGAGGAGCCGAACTCCTGCGCTGCATCCTTCATGTTCTCGCTGATCTGTTCCGTCTGGCTGCTGATCACATGCGAGGCCTCAGTTAAGGCGGTATTGGTGAGGTCAACCGAGCGTCCAAACTCCATTGAGCCTTCATGCATGGTAGAGATGACACCCTGCATACCATCCGAAAGCGACTTAGAGAGAGTATCCATATGCTGTTGTAACTCTGGCACCGCGCTGGTGGCTTTATCGCGCATAGCAATGAAGACATCCAGATGCTGCTGCAGCTCCTGAATTTGGTGCTGATTGACCTGCAATACTGGCTCTAGCTTGCCGATAGCCGTCGGAATGCTCTGGCAGTGATTATCAATTGAGTCAATGGATTGCTCGGAGCTCGTCAACGAGCGACTGATCGCCTCATTAGCAGTAGCAGTACGTTCAAGCTCACGCACAGCCGTTTCGATACGTGCCTCCAACACTTCTACATGCTGTTTGTACTGCTCCTGCCAGTCGACCATCTTGATAACAGCCTCGTTGAGCGCCTTGAAATTGTCGCCGAACTGCTCCACCAGATGCTTATTGAAATCCTGAATCACCTGTCGAAGTGCATTGATAACCGTCTCTGTGGCAGATTGCGCGAGCATCTCGCTAAAAAGGACCAACTGTTTAAAAAGTTTGTCCTGAAATTCGCGCTGTCCACGATCCAAGCTATTCCGAAAGTCGCCCATATCTGACCGCAACAGCTTGAGTTGCCCGGCTACCGAGCCTTCCTCATTGCCAGCGAGCGAGTGGTTAAGAGCCTCCAACAATTTCTCCTGTCGGTTCATAACGCCGTAGATATGCTCAGGCGTAACCGAGTCAGGCTGCTCTGCCTTCTCACGTGCGGGCTCAAACCACCAAGCATCCAAAGCCTTAAGTAAGATCGACAGTGTCATGCCGACCAGACTGGTGATAAAAGCGGTTTTCAGACCATCGAGGAGGTCCTCAATACTGCTCTTGATGTCGTGTGAGTTGAAGTCTAGCAAACCGATCACGATACCGATAAAGGTACCCAATATGCCCAGTGATACCAGTACCGCGGGCGAGTGCTCGACAAAAAAACCGTGCTTGCCGGTTTTGCCTTGAATGATTGCCATGGCAAAGATTGCCGCCATTACCCAGATGAACAATTCAGTCATCGTCCCCGCGGAGGCAGACCTCAGGGCTCCCTCAAGGTATTGGCTTATCATTTACAAACTCCAGAATCAGGCGCGGGGGAAAAAATAGGGAAATATGTAGCGTTCTCGAAAAAAGTCCAGACTATGCGGTAGTCGGCTTTTCGGTTGGCGAGCGTGGGGGGAGTGGTGTAGCGAATGGTACGGTTAGCCCAATACGATTTTAGTAGGCCGATCCGTACCATCAAAGGTATAGACCAGGGCAGCGTGCCCCGGGCCTGTGTAATGAGGCGGGTGATATCCATTTCCTGACCTTCAGTACTCCTGAGTTGATGAATATTACCGAAAATAAGCGCAAGTTGTTGGCTCTGATTGAAAACTGAAGCTAGCACGCGCCGAGTCTTGTGCCGGGTAGCTTTGCGCCTTGATGGTGGAAGTGATGCAGCGCCTTTGTTCGAGTTAGTATCCGCAGCCTTTTCCCTTCGAGCCTACGACTAAAGGAGGTCTTGTTGTGGCTAAGGCTCTCATCCTGGCGTAAAAAAGGTCTTGCTTGGCAAGACCTTTTTCGTATCCGAGAGTCCCGAAATGATGGGCTCTAATTTGTGCATGAGGTACTTGCACAATTGCCTCTGTTGAATGCCACTTCGCTCTGCGAAGGAACGTCGATGGCTGGCTTCCTGAAAAGCTTCACACTGAAACTACGGGCATAAAAAAACGCTCAATTTGTGCGTAGCTGCCGAAGCGGCCATAGGCATGGCGGGTGTGTGTTGCGCAGAGGTTATGTGCCGCTACGCCGTTTTTCAAATGTTTGGCAGTGCTCTCAGATTGTGCAACAGCCTGTTGCACGATTATCCGGATGAGATAGACGTTAACCCTAACAGGTCTCCGTCTCTAGTCTAAAACTACTGGAAGTCAGCCGCTTCAAGGCAATATCAATCGCCTGATCATCGAACAGCTTGCTTTTACGAGCCGCAGCACCCGCTCCGCCATCCCAATGTTTCAACGCTTCGCGCACGGCAGGAACAGTCGGGGAAATCCCATCCTGGCTCAGCAGCCAATCAACCGTAGCCAACAATTCCATGCCGAAAGGCGACTCAAAACCATCGATCAACTCGGCGGTGCGCTCCAAGGCCTGGGCGTATTCCTTGGCTTCTGTTTGGAGATAAGTCTGTAGGAACGCTTTGCGCCCTTCGTCAAACCAGATCACATCGCTGATACCAGCATCACTGATACGCTTGTCGCAATGCAGATAACTGCCATCCAGGTTATTGAGCAGATGCTCCAGCCGGTTGGCATATGGCCCGTACTTATGCGCAACGAACTGGAGATTCAGAGGGTTTTCGGTGTTTGGCAGCTTTTCGATGGCGCGCTCAAGGAACCAGGCCAACTTCTGAATCTCAAGCAGGCTGCATTCCATACCCAGAATCCAGTAGCGACGAACCAGTTCGGCAATCAGCGCACGAGCAGGAGTGAGATTCTCCACACCGCTACGCTTAGCGACGTTCAGATACTGGTTGGAAGGCTCGAACACCAACACATCGACATCAAGATCACTCAAGATCTCAACAATCTGTTCGCGAACCTCTGGCCACTTCAAACCACCGTTGCCAGCGCCCAGCGGTGGAACCGCGACGGACTTCACATCGTTTTCAATCAGGAAGCGACGCAGATCGTGTAAGCCTTCGGTTATCCACGCCATCTGTGACGGTGATCGCCAGTGCCGTTTGGTCGGGAAGTTCACGATCCAGCGCGGACCCTCCAGCTCGTTGACTGCTGTCACGTGAACCTTGCCTGTCTCCACTTCGTGAGCCTTGCAGGCAGCCGAGTACAGGCGATAATTCTCGGCGAAGCGTTCCTTGAACATCAGCGCGATACCTTTACCCATCACGCCCACGGTATTCACCGTGTTGACGAGGGCTTCGGTTTTGGCTTCCAAGAGGTTGCCTTGGGTGAATCGGATCATTGGAAATACCATCCCGGACGCGCATGCACAGGCAGCGTCAGCCCTCTAGCGGCCTATGCGTTCTTTCATTGCATCGGTGTAGCACATGATGCCAAGGAGTCCTGTAATTGGTAGATGATTATGAATCAGCGCTTCGGCCTGAGACTGCTCAATTTTGGGGGGCTTCAGGATCGCGTTTGAGGCCGCGTCGGTGTAGCTTTTTACGAGATATTGCGACAGGATGGAAGCCATCTGCCAGCAAAAGGAGTATTGCGAGTGTCTCGTCGTCCTGCCAATAAAACCATTCATTACGTCCGAGCTGTCTACCGCGACGGTACAGCCCCCGCCAAAAATTTTGAGCAGTTGGTGCGGCAGGCCATGACTAAGCTTGGGCGTATGGACGAAACAGATATAAGCATGTCAACTCTCGGAGTGGTGAGCGTTCGCCATCGTGAAACGAAAACTGGCGAGTCACTAAGGTTGGCAATCGGAGCTGGCGTTCCTGGCGAACAGATGACCACGATTGGTATCAAGGTCGCAGCAGCCTATGACAATGACCAATCCACGAGTGCTCCCACAAACCGTGCCTTCAAACATGCAGATGCATTTGTTCTTATCGAGGAAAATGATGTACTTCTGGTGACGGAGGGGCCTTTTCGGGTGGCGACTGTTGGGGCGTACCTTCGAGGACTTTTCATCAAGGCTGGGCTTAAAAGTGAAACCGCGGCTTTCGAGCTGAGGAAAGTAACCAATCAAAATATTAAGTCGGTACTTGCTGAAGAAGGAGTTAAAGAACTCCGTTTGGGTACCACTATGCATCAGGCTACAGATGCATTAGCTGAGGTGACGTCCTCAGTAAAAGGCAAATTAAAATCTTTTGTAGGAACACTGAAGAATGCTTTCTCTGATGATATCAGTGAGAAACAGCTGCAACAGCTCGCTGAGCATTGGGGTGAGGTCCAGGTTAGTACTGTAATTAGCGCAAAGGGAGGCTCTCGTGCGGTAGATATAGTTCTCGATGCTATGCTCAATGTTGGTGAGGAGGTGCTGGAGGAGAGTGAGGAAGGGGTGGACGTGACTGTTATTACCCAGAAGGGTACGCCTATACGGTTGAACGAAGTAACACCCACGAAATCGATCCGCCTTTACCGTAGGGAAGGGGCGAATGATCTAATCAATACTGAGGTCTACTCTGAACTTATGACCTACCGAGCTGAGCTCTTGAGAAAAGGACATTGGAAACAGTGAACGCAGTTCAAAGAAAGCTGAGTTGGCGGAAAGTTACGTATTTCTTTACGTGTATAGCCATATCCGTTTTCTTTGCTTGGAAATTTCAGCCAAACTATCATGAAAATAGCAATGCTCTTTCTGTCCTGGTTACTGTGTTCTCGATATTGGCGGGTTTTCTAGTTGCGGTGATGGCGATTGTCGGGAGCGAGCGTGCCTTAAAGGGCGGAAACTGGAGGCAAGACACTTTTTATCTGGCTAAGATTAAGCAGGATTTACATAGGCATGCTACGCTTTTTTATCTATATCTTCTGGTTTTGGCACTTTCGTTTCTTGCAACATTGAAGCTCGAATGGCCAGAGGTCGTTCAGGTAAGTGTGGAATATGTTTTGTTGTTTTTGGCTTGTTTGGCGATGCTTCTCTCTTTTTCACTTCCAGGGCAGTTGACTCGTAGACATGTTAGCGACTTTGAAGCTGTCATAAAGTTGCGCCGTGACAAAGAGGTTAATAGCGTTGTTGGAAAACATCCGTCAGAGGGAGACTGACTTAAAAATTAATCCCTGCTGTGCTTGAGTGGTATTAGGGATTTTCTTGAGGGATAGCTTGATCCTCTCCGGTTGGCCAACATTCCTTCCGATGCAGCAGGCGATGGTGTCAGAAAGGTGGATACCCCGAACGGTCACGTTGAAGCAGGCTTGCTCCATTGCGTTCAGTTGTCTGATAGAGAGAAGTGTAGGCCGTTGCGGGAATAGGAAGATTCTCCATAGACATCCAATGCAAGCATGTGGCTAGCTTCAAATCGGGTCCCTTTGGGAGTTGAAGTCTCGCTTCCGCCCCTCATTTTTCGAATCGTTTCGACCAGCGTTTTAGCATCTCCTAGCGGCCTACGGTCCCAGACTTTACGGTTTTGTTCCAGTACACTTGGACCATCTCTAGCCTGCAAGCGGAGCAGGCTACCCGAAGGCTGCTCAAGATTTTTTCGAGTAAAAATGACCCTGATTAATTTAAAAGACCTTGAAGCCCACCTATGGCACGCCGCGCACATCATCACCGGCCCCATCGATGCCTCCGACTACAAAACCTACATTTTTCCGGTCCTGTTCTTCAAACGGATCTGCGATGTCTATGACGAAGAGGTCGAGGAGGTGCTGGCCAAGGTCGGTAGCAAGGAGCTGGCGCGCGAAAAGATCTTCCATCGTATCCAGGTTCCTGTTGGTAGCCACTGGGATGACGTGTTCGCCAAGTCCCACAATATAGGTAAGGCACTCAAGAATGCTTTCCTAGGTGTAGAGCAAGCCAACCCCCAGTTGCATGGTATCTTCGGCGACGCTAGCTGGACCAATAAAGAGCGCCTGCCGGATGAGCTGCTAGCCACACTGCTCAACCACTTCAACAAAGTCGATCTAGGGGTTGCCAGTGTTCGTAACGACGACATGGGGCGGGCCTACGAATATCTGATCAAGCGCTTTGCCGACAAAGCCAACAAGAAAGCTGGCGAGTTCTACACCCCGCGCACCATTGTGCGGCTGATGGTCAACATTCTTGACCCCAAAGCGGGTGAAAGCGTTTATGACCCGGCTTGCGGCACGGGCGGCATGTTGCTGGAGACCATTCACCACGTTCGAGAAAACGCGGGTGATCCCCGGCTACTGAAGCTCAAAGGTCAGGAAAAGAATCTGACCACTGAAGCCATTGCCCGCATGAACCTGTTTCTCCATGGCCAGGAAGACTTTGAGATTGTTCGCGGAGATACCTTGCGTGAGCCCAAGTTCCTGATCTATGACCGGCTCGAAACCTTTGATTGCGTGATCGCCAACCCACCGTTCAGTCTCAGTGAGTGGGGGCATGAGCAGTGGGCGGCAGACCCATATAGCCGCAACAAGTTTGGGCTGGCTCCAAAAACCAACGGTGACTTCGCTTGGGTGCAGCACATGTTCGCCTCCCTAAATGCCGATGGGCGCATGGCGGTTGTGCTGCCCCATGGCGTGCTGTTCCGTGGTGCGGCAGAGGGCCGAATTCGCACCAGCCTGCTCCGAGAGAACCGCATCGAGGCTGTTATCGGCGTGGCCCCCAACCTGTTTTACGGCACTTCTATCCCAGCTTGCATCCTGTTGCTGCGCAAGCATCGCCCTGATGAGCATCGTGACCATGTACTGATCATCAATGCCGAGGAGATTTTCACCAAAGGCCGCGCGCAAAACATCCTGAGCAATGTCCAGGCGGACCAGATTTACCAGATCTACCAGGAGCAGTATCAGCAAGGCCCCTCTGCCACAGCTTTAGAAGGCGTAGCGCGTTGGGTGCCGCTGGGTGAAATTGCAGAAAACGACTTCAACCTGAACATTGCCCGCTATGTGCAAAAGCCACTGGAAGAAGAGACCATCACCGTCGAAGAGGCGCTGAAGGACTTCCAGCAGAAACTGGCCGCACTGGAGCACGCCGAGCAGGAGCTAGAAGAACTGCTGATTAAGGAAGGGTTTGAGCTATGAGCACGGATAGCGCCGACAGTAACACTTCGCAGTTCATCATCTACCAGAGCGAAGACGGGCAAACCCGGCTGGATGTGCGCTTTGTCGACGAGTCGGTATGGCTGACCCAGGCCCTAATGGCGGAGCTGTTCAGCACCACGCCAGAGAACGTGCTGATGCACCTGAAAAACATTTTCTGCGAGGCCGAGCTTGAGCAAAACGCAACTACTAAGGATTTCTTAGTAGTTCGCCAAGAAGGCAAACGCCAGGTAAAGCGAAGCCTCAAGCACTACAACCTGGACGCCATCATCTCCGTGGGGTATCGCGTACAGAGCCATACGGCAACCCGCTTCCGCCAGTGGGCCACACGGCAGTTGCGCGAATACATTGTCAAAGGCTTCGTGCTCGATGACGAACGTCTGAAAAACCCCGACCAGCCCTTCGACTACTTCGAAGAGCTGACGCGGCGCATTCAGGATATTCGCACCAGCGAAAAACGCTTCTACCAGAAGATCACCGACATCTACGCCACCAGTGTGGACTACGATCCAACCCAGGATGCCAGCATCGGCTTCTTCAAAACTGTGCAAAACAAAGTGCACTGGGCAATTACTGGGCAAACCGCTGCCGAGCTCATTCACCACCGCGCCGATAGCAGTAAACCCCATATGGGCCTGACCAACTGGCGCGGTGCCAAGGTGCGCAAGCAGGATATCGCCAACGCCAAGAACTACCTTACGGCAGACGAACTCAGCGCCTTGAACAACCTGGTCGAGCAATACCTGGTGTTTGCCGAGGGCCAGGCCATGCGCCGCATCCCCATGTCCATGGCTGATTGGGTGAAAAAGCTTGATGGCTTCCTGACCTTGAACGACCGCGACATTCTCGACAATGCCGGCAAGATCTCCCACGACATGGCCAAGCAACACGCCGAGTCGCAGTACGAGCAGTTTCACCTGCAGCGCCAACATGAAGATACCGTCGGCGCAGACAAACGCCTCGCCGACCTGAGCCAGCTTGCTCATCAGCTATCAGACAAGACTCGTAAGAATGATTGATTACCAGAAAAGTCAGGCCTCCCGGCTCGGCAAAAAGAAACTCGAAGACCTCCTTTGGGGAGCGGCCGAGTTTCTGCGCGGACAGATCGACGCCTCTGACTACAAACAGTACATCTTCCCGCTACTGTTCTATAAACGGCTGTCCGACGTTTACCTTGAAGAGTATGTCGAAGCCATGGAAATCAACGATGGCGATGCTGACTATGCCGTCATGCCCATGTTCCACCGCTTCCATATTCCCCAGGAGGCGCGCTGGGAAAAGGTGCGCCACACCAGCAAGAACATCGGCGAAGCCATCCAGAATGCCCTGCGCTTGATCGAGACCCACAACGAACGCCTGCATGGCGTATTCGGCGATGCACAGTGGACTAACAAGGAGCGTTTGCCCGATCACTTGCTGGCAGACCTGATTCAACACTTCAGCAAAATCCCCCTAGGCCTCAAATCAGTGGCCCAGGACGACTTGGGCGAAGCTTATGAATATCTGATCAAGAAGTTCGCCGACGACTCCGGCCACACTGCCGCTGAGTTCTACACCAACCGCACCGTGGTGCACTTGATGACCCGTATCATGGGTCTCAAACCCGGTGAAACCGCCTATGACCCCACCTGCGGCACTGGCGGCATGCTGCTTAATGCGGTGATGGACCTACGGGGCGAAGGTAAGGAATGGCGTAGTGTCAAACTCTACGGTCAGGAAGTTAACCTGCTCACCTCCGCCATCGCTCGTATGAACATGTTCCTGCACGAGATCGAAGAGTTCGAAGTGCTACGCGGCGATACCTTGGCCGAGCCAAAATTTATCGAAGGCGACCAGCTCAAGCAGTTCGATGTGATCTTCGCCAACCCGCCGTACTCCATCAAAAAATGGAACCGCGACAAGTTCGCTGCCGATCCCTATGGCCGCAACCTCTATGGCGTACCGCCCCAGGGCTGCGCGGACTACGGCTTTTACACCCATATCATCAAAAGCCTGAAACCCGACACCGGTCGCGCGGCCATGCTCTGGCCGCACGGCGTGCTGTTTCGCGACTCCGAGCAGGCCATCCGTAAGCAGGTGATCGAGTCGGACATTATCGAGGCCGTGATCGGTCTCGGCCCCAACCTGTTCTATAACTCGCCGATGGAATCCTGCGTGATCGTGCTCAACTGCAACAAGCCCGCCGAGCGAAAAGGCAAAGTCCTGTTCATCAATGGCGTCGAGCATGTCACCCGTGAGCGCGCCCATAGCCGACTCTCGGACGATGACCTGGCCGTGTTATCCGAGGCCTATTTGACACCGTGCAAGGATCCGGCCATTACCGCGCTGGTAGATGTTGACGCAATTCGCGAAAACCAGCACAACTTGTCAATTCCGCTTTATGTACAGGCCGTGAATGACGAGGAAGTACACGACATTGAACATGCCATCGAAGCCTGGAAAATTAGCCGGGTTCAGCTGAAAAAGCAGACCAGTAAATTGTTTAAAAGCCTCGCAGAGTTGGGGTACGAGGTGAATAACGCATGACAGCGCAGCAGTTACCCGAAGGTTGGCAGATGGTGAAGTTTGGGGATATTGCCAAGCATATTTCCAAGCGCGTAGAGCCCAGCGAAACCGAGCTGAATATTTATGTGGGCTTGGAGCATTTGGACCCAGACAGCTTAAAAATAAAGCGCCATGGTGTACCCAGTGATGTAGCTGGACAAAAGCTACTAGTTAAAAAAGGCCAAATTATTTTTGGTAAGCGCCGGGCATATCAGCGCAAAGTTGCCGTCGCAGATTGGGACTGTATTTGCTCTGCGCATGCGATGGTGCTCGAGGAGAATCACACCAATGTAGTCCCAGGTTTTTTGCCATTCTTTATGCAGTCCGATAGTTTCATGAGTCGCGCAATTGTAATTTCCGAGGGGTCTCTTTCTCCAACTATAAAGTGGAAATCTCTATCTAAGCAGGAATTTCCATTTCCGAATAAAAATGTCCAAAATTCCCTCCTGAAGATTTTAGAAAAAATAAGGCGCTTAGAAAGCTTACTTAGTGAGTGCGAACATTCGCGTGCAAGTCTGAATGACACATTGGTTTTGCATGAAACGAAATCAAATGTTCAGGTGCAAAGCCTTAAGGCTGCAAGAGAGTTAAATTCTGACAGTGATTGGAAAATGTACTCGCTTCATCAGCTAGCAAATGAGGAAAAGAATAGCTTTGCCATAGGGCCATTTGGGAGCGATCTTGTTGTTTCTGATTTCAGGTCCTCGGGCAATCCCGTGATTTTTGTTCGTGATATCAAACCTAACAAATACAACTGGGTCAGCAATACCTTTGTCGACTCTGTTAAGTTCAAAAGTTTAAAGGCGCACCATGTTAAATCCGGTGACGTTATATTTACAAAGATGGGGCTTCCGCCTGGCATTGCAACGGTTTATCCGGTTGGTGAGCCTGACGGCATTATCACCGCAGATATAATTAGAATTAGGCCGAACTCCAAAATAGTTAACCCTGAGTATCTTGCTTACGTAGTGAACTCTAAGCTCTTTAAGCAGCAGGTACGAATGATTACCGCTGGTCAAACAAGGCCAAAGCTGACTTTGTCAGACTTCAAGAAGCTTGTTGTTTATTTGCCTAGAATTGAAATTCAAGAAATGCTCGTCGCTAAATTTCATGCCGTTAGGGATGTGCAGGTTTATAGAAAGCCTTTGTCGAGCTTAGCCAGCGCTCTTATATAGGGATTTTATGTTTAACGAACAAACCGTCACTGAAAATGGAATTATCGACCGCTTAAAAAACTTAAGCGGGGTAAAGTGGACTTACTGCCACGGCGAGAACCTGCCGAAGAAGCCGCAGGATATCTTTGTCGATGAGTGGCTAAAAGACGCGTTATGTTCGTTAAACTCAGCGATTGGCCAACAGCCGGATTACGCCGATGAGGTGATCCACAAGTTGCGCGGCGTGCTATTGGAAGCACCGCACAGCGGTCTGGTGCGGGCCAACGAAAACTTCCAAGCCTGGCTGCTGGCCGAAAAAACCTTGGCCTTTGGCGAGAACGGCGAGCACGTCACCATCAACCTGATCGACTTCGACAACTTCGACAACAACCATTTCGTGGTGGCCCAGCAGGTACACTATGTGGCGGCTGGCGAGGTGTTCTTCGATGTCGTGCTGTATGTAAACGGCATCCCGTTGGTGGTGGGTGAGGTGAAAAGCGCCACTCGCCCCAGTGTTAGTTGGCAAGACGGTGCTGCTGACTTTATGGGTGGCAAGAAGCACTATTGGCAGCATGTGCAGGCCTTCTTCGTGCCCAACCTGCTGTGCTTCGCCAGCGAGGGCAAAACCTTTGCATATGGCGCGATCAATGCCCGTGTCAAGGACTGGGGCCCCTGGCACCACACTGATCAGCGCGAAGATATTCCTGCCACCTTGGCCTCCGTGCTGGCGAGCGCCGAAGGGCTGCTGAACCCGCAAACCCTGCTGCAACTGCTGGCTTCGTTCGCGCTGTTCTCCACCCATAAAACTGGTAAAGACACGCCGCCCAAGCGCATCAAATTGTTGCCGCGTTACCCGCAGTTCGAGACGGCCAAGCAGATTGTCGAGCGGGTCAAGCAGGGTTACCCGAAAAAAGGCTTGATCTGGCACTTCCAAGGTTCAGGCAAGTCGCTGCTGATGCTCTACGCGGCCAAGATGCTGCGTGCCGACAACGAGCTGAAAAACCCCACCGTGCTGATCGTGGTCGACCGCCGCGATTTGGACAGCCAGATCAGCGAGACCTTCGGCGGTGCCGATGTGAAAAACCTGATCAAGGTGCAAAGTTGCAAAAAACTCGGTGAACATATAGAGCAAGACAGCCGCGGGATTCTGATTACGACCATTTTCAAGTTCAAGGATGTCGAGGTTGATGAACTCAACCCGGATGGCCTGAACAATCGCGACAACATCATCGTCCTGGTAGATGAAGCTCACCGCACCCAGGAAGGCGGTCTGGGCGAAAAGATGCGCTGGGCGCTACCCAATGCTCACTTCTACGGCCTGACCGGTACGCCGATCTCCGGCATCGAGCGCAACACCTTCAAGTTGTTCGGCGCCGATGAAGACCCTGGCCGCTATATGAACCGCTACAGCTACAAGCAGTCGATCCGCGACGGTGCCACCAATCCGGTTAAGTTCGAACCCCGTTTAGCCGAATTGCGGGTCGACCGTGAGGCGATCAATGAAGAATTCGAGCAACTGGTCAAAGACAACAATCTGGACGAGGACGAAAAATCCGTTCTGTCCAAACGCGCCGGTAAGCTGGCCGTGATGCTCAAGGCACCGAAACGCATGGAGGCCATCAGCACCGACATTGCTGAACACTTCACCAGTCATGTGCAGCCGAAAAAGATGAAGGCTATGGTGGTGGTCTATGACCGCGATGCCTGCGTGCAGATGTATTACCTACTTGGTAACAAGCTGGGTTTCGACGCACTGGAGGTGGTCATGAATCTCGACCAGGCGCCGGTGAAGGATGAGAACGGCAAGCTCAACAAGGACTGGAACAAGTGGAAGGAAGATCTCAATCTACCGATCCAGCAAGCCGACTTTGAGCGCTGGCAGAAATTCGATGGTGAAGAGCTGGCGCAGAAAAACCTTCTGGAAACCTACAAAGATCCGAAACAACCCCTGCAACTGCTGATCGTGACCGCCAAGCTGCTGACCGGTTTCGATGCGCCAATCTGCTACTGCATGTACTTGGATAAACCCCTACGCGACCACACCTTGCTGCAGGCCATGTGCCGCACTAACCGACTGTATGAGGCGGACGGGGTGGTCAAGCGAATGGGCCTGATCATCGATTATCTGGGTGTATTCGAAAACCTGCGCACGGCGCTGGCCTATAACCCGGAAGAGATCGATGGGATTGTCGAAGGCATCGAGAAATTCAAGGAGTTGCTGCCAGAGCAGCTGAAGCTGTGTCTGGCCTTCTTCCCGAACGTGGACCGCACTCTGGCAGGCTTTGACGGCATCCTGGCCGCACAGGAATACTTGCCGGACAATAAAAGCCGCGATGAGTTTGCCGCAGCCTTTGGCGTGCTGACCAAACTCTGGTCGGCCATCAACCCTGACCCTTTCCTCACGCCCTACCGACAGGATTACAAATGGCTGGCGCAAATCTATGAGTCAGTACGCCCGGTTGGTCAAACGGGGGCGCTAGTCTGGGCAGCGTTAGGGCCTGAGACCATCAAGATGATTCACGAGCACACCGATATCAGTCGCATACGCGATGATATCGATGAACTAATCATGGATGAACACGCGATCTTCACCCTGACCGAGAAAGAGCAGGAGAAACGTGCCCGCCGACTGGAAATAGACTTGATGGGTCGTCTGCGCGGCCATGGCGAGGCGGTGTTTGTCGAGCTCGGCGAGCGCCTGGAGAAATTACGCCGAGAGTATGAAGCAGGCGTAATCAAGGCCATCGATTGGCTCAAGGGCCTATTGGACGCCGCCAAAGATACGGTGCAGGCCGAGCGTGAAACCGGTGACTCCGTGGTAACGGAGGCAGACAACAAGCAGGCGCTGACCAAACTATTCTTGGAAACCCGTCCGGAAACCACACCAAAGCTGATTGGTGATGTGGTCGAGCAGATCGATAAAATTGTGAAGGTTACCCGTTTTGATGGTTGGCAAAACTCCAACAGTGGCCCACGCGAAATCCAAAAAGCTCTGATGTTGACCTTGGCGCAGTTTGGCCTAAGCAAAGATAGGGATCTATTCGAAAAGGCATACGCCTATATTGAGGAGCATTACTAAGTCGATGTGGCGCTGCTGAGATTTGAAATGTATTTCAAAGACGCATTAAAAAGCCGGCTTATGGCCGGCTTCTCGTTGACTAACTCAGTTCGTTTTTGACAAACCTCACCAGCCTTCAAAACGTACATCCGGCTCTTGCGGCCGGCTGTGGGACTTGGTCAGAAAGTGATCTGCCTTGTCGGTGCGAGGCGTGGGCTCGCAAATGTGGGGCGGAGGATACGCGGGTTTTTGGCAGAATCCCAGTGGTAAGTGGTGTGGAATCATTGGGTTATCGCTGATTCAAGGGGAAAAGCGGGGGCTGCTTCGCAGCCCAGCGGGGATGAATCCCCTCGCCACAGATGTGCTCACCATTGAGGCTTCTAATCACTGAAGCCCCACCACTAGGGGCTTCGGTGGTTGTCTTTCCGTTCGGGTGGGTTAGTCGTACACCGGCGGTCTCTGTTTGTTGAGGGTGGACCACCAGAACACCCAGCCGATCACCCGTATGTTCTGCGCCTCGATCTGTTCGGCGCTAAAGACTTCGTCCGGGTAGGCCGCGCTGTTGTGGCTGCGCAGGCGCAGGCGGTTGCCGGGGATGCGGTGCAGGTATTTGATGCGCAGCATGCCGTCGTGTTCGAGGGCGTAGATTTGGCCGTCGACGATTTGGGTCAGGCCGCGGTCGATGGCGAGGGTGGAGCCGTCTTCGATGCGTTCGGCCATGCTGTCGCCGACCATGGTGAGGCAGATGGCGTCGCTGGGGTTTATTTCCAGGGTTTCGAGGTGGCTGCGGGGCAGGCGGATGGATTGGTCGGGGATTTCGACGATGTGGGTTTTGGTTTCGCCGGGGGCGATGGGGACTTCCTTATAGAAAGGCAGTTCGATGTCCGTGGGTTCCAGCACGCTGTAGACGCCATCGTTTTCGGCCGCCTCGTAGGTGGTGCCGGGGCCGAGGCCCAATGGGGTCTGCGGGCCTTCGCCGTGGGCGAGCCATTCCGGGCTGACGGTCAGCAGGCTGGCGATGGAGTGGATGCGCCCTGGTGGGATGCCACGGTTGAACCAGTTGTTCACGTGTTGGGATTTCACGCCGTATAACTTCGCGAAGTCGGCGGATCGGATGTTCGCTTCTTTTAGAAGGGCGCGGAAGCGGTCGCCACTGGAAAGTTTTTTCATAAACGGAAAGTTTAGGGACGACTGTGTTTTCGGCAATAAACATGTCGTTCAAATATATAAGACGATCTTTCCGTTTTTGGGATTTGAAAGGCGCGGGCTAAACGTGGGTAAACGATGTTAATACAGCTTCGTATTAGGGGCCATTAAGGCATAAAAAAACCCCGGGGCAAACCGGGGTTCTTTTCAAGTTTGTTTCAGCCTTTGTAGGCGGCAACCGACTTGGTGATCGCTTCGCGGGCGGCGTCTGCGCCGGCCCAGCCTTCGATCTTGACCCACTTGCCTTTTTCGAGGTCTTTGTAGTTCTCGAAGAAGTGTTCGATCTGCTGGATCAGCAGTGGTGGCAGGTCGGTGTATTCCTTCACGTCGACGTACAGTTGCGACAGTTTGTCGTGTGGCACTGCGATGACTTTGGCATCGCCGCCGCCGTCGTCGGTCATGTTCAGGATGCCGACTGGACGGGCGCGGATGACCGAGCCTGGGGCCACTGGGTAAGGGGTCACGACCAGCACGTCGAGGGGGTCGCCGTCGTCGGCCAGGGTGTTGGGGATGAAACCGTAGTTGGCCGGGTAGAACATGGGGGTGGCCATGAAACGGTCAACGAACAGGCAGTCGCTGTCTTTGTCGATTTCGTATTTGATCGGGGCGTGGTTGGCCGGGATTTCGATCGCGACGTAGATGTCGTTCGGCAGGTCTTTGCCAGCCGGAATCTTGCTGTAGCTCATTGGGCGGTGCCCCCGTTAGTTGACCAAATGACTTGGTCGGATTGACCAAAAAGTGGCGGCGATTATAGGCATATTCGGCCGCTGTTGCCACGTTACCAGGGTCTTAGAGACCTTAGTATGACGCCTGATAGACCGGATCTTCGGCTTGAAGTTGCCGCAGCCGGGCCAAAGGATCCTGGCGGTAGAAGGCCTTGAGCTGTTCATAGACCCGTGGATAGGCCTGGTGCAGCAGGTCCGGGGCGCTGAAGAAGTATTCGCTGGTGACGGCGAAGAACTCGGCGGGGTTTTCGGCGGCGTAGGGGTCGATGAGGGTTTCTGCGTCGGGGTTCTGGTCCAGTTGGCGGTCGAGGTCGTCGAAGGCCTGTTGCATGGCTTCGGCCCAGTCGCTGACGCGCATGCCGGGGTGCAGTGGCGGCAGGCCGTTGGCGTCGCCGTTGAGCATGTCGAGTTTGTGCGCCAGTTCGTGGATCACCAAGTTGTAGCCGTCCCAGCCGCCGCTGGCCATCACGCCGTCCCAGGCCAGGATGATCGGGCCTTGGGGCCAGGCTTCGCCGCTGTGTTCGCCGTCCCATTCGTGCTCGATGCCGCTGGCGTCGCGGTAGCGCTGGGGGCTGAGGAAGTCGTCGGGGTAGAGGACGATTTCGTGGAAGCCCTGGTACCAGTTCAGCTCGCCCAGGTGCATCAGCGGCAGTTGGGCCTGGGCGGCGAGCAGCAGGCGTTGTTCCTGGTGCAGTTCGACGCCGGGCAGGGCGGTGAGGTGTTTATCGTGCAGGAACAGTACGCAGGCTTCTCGCAGCCACTGGTCCTCGGCGGCGCTGATACCGTCGAGGAAGCTCAATTGTTGGCGCACCCGTTGCCAGGTGTCCTCGGCCACGGGGTGTTTGGCGAGGGTGCGTCGGCGGCGCCAGTTGCTCAGGGACCACATGGGCGATCAGGCTTTCGAAGCGCGCTGGTTCATTTTGCTGCGCACCAGGCTGATGATCATCGGCAACAGCGACACCAGGATGATGCCCACCACCAGCAGCGACAGGTTCTGCTTGATGAAGGGCACGTTGCCGAAGAAGTAACCGAGGGTCACCAGGCCGCCGACCCAGAGGACGGTGCCGAGGACGCTGAAGCCGAAGAAACGCAGGTAATTCATTTTGCCCACGCCGGCGACGAAGGGGGCGAAGGTGCGGATGATCGGCAGGAAGCGCGCCAGGGTCACGGTTTTGCCGCCGTGTTTGTCGTAGAAGTCGTGGGTTTGCTGCAGGTAGTCGCGGCGGAAGATTTTCGAGTTGGGGTTGCTGAACAGTTTCTCGCCGGCGGTGCGGCCGATGAGGTAGTTGGTGCTGTCGCCGAGGATGGCCGCGAGCATCAGCAGGCCGGCCAGTAGCACGGGGTCCATGGCGCCACCGGCGGCGACGGCGCCGGCGATGAACAGCAGGGAGTCGCCGGGCAGGAACGGCATGACCACCAGGCCGGTTTCACAGAAGATCACCAGGAACAGGATGGCGTAGACCCAGGTGCCGTAGTTGGTCACCAGCAGGTCGAGGTACACATCGAGGTGCAGGATGAGGTCGAGGGGGTTGAAATCCATGCATAACACCTGTGGTGGTGGCCTGGCTCGGCAGGCTTTGGGTCGGGCTTGGAGGATGGCTACAGAGTGTGTAGCTTTTTCTTACAAGCCGGGAAGAGCGGCATTATACGGGCTGGAGGGTGGGGAGCGGGGTGAGTTTGTAGCCAGGGATTTCGACGGTGTTGTGGTTGGGGGGACAGTTGGGGGTGGTGTGCAGATTTTCTGTGGCGAGGGGATTTATCCCCGTTGGACTGCGCAGCAGTCCCCAAAAGCGGGCAACTCGGTGAGTCTGATACACCGAGTGCTCAGGTTTGGGACTGCTGCGCAGTCCAGCGGGGATAAATCCCCTCGCCACAAGGGCTTGGTGTTGTGTCAGGGATTTTGGTGTGGTGAGGGGATAAATCTTCTCATCACAAAGGCATTGCTGTTAGGTCAGATGCCTTCGCTGATCGGCAACACGTAGTTCTTGAATTCGGTGTCTTCCTTGAAGCCGATCGATTCGTAGGTTTTTTGCGCCACTTCGTTGTTGCTGCTGGTGGAGACGCGCATGCGCACGGCGTTGGTTTCCTTGGCCATTTTTTTCGCGGTGCGGATCAGGTTGTCGGCCACCAGTTGGCGGCGGGCGTCTTCGGCGACGTAGATGTCGTTGAGGATCCACACGCGCTTGAGGGACAGGGATGAGTAGCTCGGGTAGAGCTGGCAGAAGCCCAGCAACCGGTTGTCATCGTCATCAGGCAGGGCCAGGTAGATCACCGATTCCTTGCGGCGCAGGCGTTTTTCGAGGAAGGCTCGGGACGAATCCGGGTAGGGCAGCGAGCCGTAGAATTCCCGGTATTTGACGAACAATGGGGTCAGCAGGTCCAGGTGTTCCAGCGAGGCTTGAATAATCCGCATGGTAGGTCTCGTCTGCAAGGGTCGACAGATACTCTGACAACAACGGCGTTCTGCCGTGCTTTTGATGCTGCCTGAAAGCGGAGTTAAAACGCAATCGGCTGCATCTGTCAGCTTCGGGGCGGCGCCAGTAGGAAATTACCTTTCATATCGGCTCCGTTTTCCGCCTCTAGAGTGTTCATCTGGGCTTCGTCCTTCAGATTGACTCCTGAAAGCTGACGACGGCAGGCCTCGCGCATCAGGTAGATCAAGCGATGGGCCGCCATGCCGTAGCTCAGGCCTTCGAGGCGGACATTGGAGATGCAGTTGCGATAGGCGTCGGTCAGGCCGACCTTGGGCGCGTAGGTGAAATACAGCCCCAGGCTGTCGGGGGAGCTGAGGCCGGGGCGTTCGCCGATCAGGATCACCGACATTTTTGCGCCAAGCCGCTGCGCCACTTCATCGGCCACGGCGACGCGGCCCTGTTCCACCAGGATCACCGGCGATGTCGACCAGCCTTCAGCGGCGATCTGTTCTTCCAGCCGCGCCAGGAACGGCAAGGTATGGCGGTGCACCGCCAGTGCCGACAGGCCATCAGCCACGACGATGGCCAGGTCCACGCCGCCGGGATGGGCCGCGGCGTAGTCCTGCAGGATTTGCGCGGAGGCGTCGTCGAGCCGGCGGCCCAGGTCCGGACGCTGTAGATAGCTATTACGGTCAGCGGCGGCGCTGTGGAGCAACAGGCTTTCGCGGCCGAGTTCAATCAGTTGCGCGCGAATGCCCTGGTGATCGAAGGCCAGGTGCACGGCATCGCGGGCCTGGGCGTGGGCGTACTGGAAGTCCAGTTGCGCCTGGGTCGGCAGGCTGGTGCCGGTGCGGCCCAGGGCGATGCGCGCCGGGGTGAGGTTGCGCAGGTTCAGCCAAGGGTTTTGTGGGTCGACAGGTTTTTTATCCATGGGCAGCTCACTTATCCCAGATGCGCGAGGGCGTGACGGAACGCCGGTGGCAGGTTGTCGCCAAACCGCACCCGGCCATCGGCCTGGGTGAAGATGCCCATGTTCGCGAGCCACAGTTCGAATTCCGGCGCCGGCTTCAGGCCCAGGGTCTGGCGGGCGTAGAGGGCGTCGTGGAACGAGGTGGTCTGGTAGTTGAGCATGATGTCGTCGGAGCCGGGGATGCCCATGATGAAGTTGATCCCGGCCACGCCCAGCAGCGTCAGCAGGGTGTCCATGTCGTCCTGGTCGGCTTCGGCGTGGTTGGTGTAGCAGATGTCGCAACCCATCGGCACGCCCAGCAGCTTGCCGCAGAAGTGGTCTTCGAGGCCGGCGCGGATGATCTGTTTGCCGTTGTACAGGTATTCCGGGCCGATGAATCCTACAACCGTGTTCACCAGGAACGGGTTGAAATGCCGTGCGACAGCGTAGGCCCGGGTCTCGCAGGTCTGTTGATCGACGCCGTGGTGGGCATTGGCCGACAGCGCGCTACCCTGGCCGGTTTCGAAATACATCAGGTTGTTGCCGAGGGTGCCGCGATTCAGGCTGAGCCCGGCGTCGTAGCCTTCCTGCAAGATGTTCAGGCTGATGCCGAAACTGGCGTTGGCCGCTTCGGTGCCGGCGATGGACTGGAACACCAGGTCCAGGGGCACGCCACGGTTGGCCGCTTCAATGGAGGTGGTGACGTGGGTCAGCACGCAGCCTTGGGTGGGGATGTCGTAGCGCTGGATGATGGCGTCGAGCATTTCCAGCATGGCGCAGATCGAGGCCGTGCTGTCGGTGGCCGGGTTGATGCCGATCATGGCGTCGCCGTTGCCGTAGAGCAGGCCGTCGAGGATGCTCGCGGCGATCCCGGCAGGCTCGTCGGTGGGGTGGTTGGGTTGCAGGCGGGTGGACAGGCGCCCGCGCAGGCCGAGGGTGCCGCGGAACTTGGTCACCACGCGGATTTTCTGCGCCACCAATACCAGGTCTTGCACGCGCATGATTTTCGACACGGCGGCGACCATTTCCGGGGTCAGGCCGGGGGCCAGTGCCCGCAGGCTGTCTTCATCGGCGGCGTCGCTGAGCAGCCAGTCGCGAAAACCGCCGACGGTGAGGTGGCTGACGGTGGCGAAGGCTTGTTTGTCGTGGGTGTCGACGATCAACCGGGTGACTTCGTCGGCCTCGTAAGGAATCAGCATTTCCTGCAGGAAATGGCTGAGGGGCAGGTCGGCCAAGGCCATCTGCGCGGCTACTCGCTCGCCATCGTTGAGCGCGGCGATTTCGGCCAGGAAATCCCCCGAGCGCGCCGGGCTGGCCTTGGCCATCAGGTCCTTGAGGCTGTCGAAGCGGTAGGTCTGGGCGCCGACGGAATGGGCGAATGCGGCCATGGGCGGTGTCCTCTTGGTTCTAAATTACCTAAACACCGCAGATCCAACCTGTGGGAGCGGGCTTGCTCGCGAATGCGGTGTGTCATTCAGCACATGTATCGGATGACACACCGCATTCGCGAGCAAGCCCGCTCCCACAAGGGCAGAGCTGCGTGCACTCCTATATGGCAGGCACCGGACCCTCGGCCCGGCGCCGGTGCAACGTTCAGATACCTGTGAGCATAGCGTCCGCCGGCGCATCGGAGCGTTGCTTGGCGGTCAGTTGGAAATACAGGTAGCCGACAATCATGAAGCCGAGGAACACCAAGCCAATCACCATGTTGAACCACGCCATCGCCACCAGGCACACCACCGCCAGGAACAGCGCAATGCCCGGTACGATCGGGTAGCCCGGCGCACGGAAGGTGCGTTCCAGGTTCGGTTCGGTCTTACGCAGCCTGAACAGGCTGAGCATGCTGATGATGTACATCACGATGGCGCCGAACACTGACATGGTGATCATCGCCGCCGTCAGGCTCATGCCTTGCAGGTTCACCAGGCCATCGCTGTAGATCGCCGCGATGCCGATGACGCCGCCGGCCAGGATCGCCCGGTGCGGGGTCTGGAAGCGCGACAGTTTCGCCAGGCCACGGGGCAGGTAGCCGGCCCGGGCCAGGGCGAAGAACTGCCGCGAGTAGCCGAGGATGATCCCGTGGAAGCTTGCCACCAGGCCGAACAGGCCGATCCACACCAGCATGTGCATCCACGTTGAATTGTTGCCGACCACGGCCTTCATGGCCTGGGGCAGCGGGTCGTTGATGTTCGACAGGGTGCGCCAGTCACCCACGCCGCCGGCCATGATCATCACGCCGATGGCGAGGAACACCAGGGTGAGGATGCCGCTGACATAGGCGCGGGGAATGGTGCGTTTCGGGTCCTTGGCTTCTTCGGCGGCCATGGCCGCGCCTTCGATGGCGAGGAAGAACCAGATGGCGAAGGGGATCGCCGCGAAAATGCCGGGGATCGAGGCGAGGCTGAATTCATTGGAGCCGGCCCAGCCGTTGAGCACGAAGTTACTGAAGCTGAAGCCCGGCGCGACCACGCCCATGAACACCAGCAATTCGGCGACCGCCAGCACGGTGACCACCAGCTCGAACGCGGCGGCGATGCTGACGCCGAGGATGTTCAGGGTCATGAACACGATGTACGCGCCAACCGCCGCGAGCTTGGGGTCCAGCTCCGGGAATTGCACGTTGAGGTAGGCGCCAATCGCCATGGCGATGGCCGGGGGCGCAAAGACGAATTCGATCAGGGTGGCGATCCCGGCGATCAACCCGCCTTTCTCGCCAAAGGCCCGTCGGCTGTAGGCAAACGGCCCGCCGGCGTGAGGAATCGCGGTGGTCAGTTCGGTGAAACTGAAGATGAAGCAGGTGTACATCAGCGCCACCATGAGGGCGGTGACGAGAAAGCCCAGGGTCCCGGCGGTGCCCCAGCCGTAGCTCCAGCCGAAGTACTCGCCGGAAATCACCAGGCCGACGGCGATGCCCCATAAATGCAGGGTGCCGAGTGTGGGTTTGAGTTGGGTGGTAGAAGTCATAAGTCCTCTCTGTCTTTTTTATTGTTTGATCTGTTGGACTTTCGGGTTTGCTGTGGAGCGGGCACGCAAGGCTCGTGCCAGAGCGGTGGGGCATTGATTTTGTGAGTGAGAGCGCCCTCGCGAGCAAGGGGTTGTGTCAGTCGATCGTTCCCACGCTCGGCGTGGGAATGCCTCAACGGACGCTCCGCGTTCGGCTTTTTGGGACGCGGAGCGTCCCGGGCTGCGTTCCCACGCAGAGCGTGGGAACGATCTCCCGGTAGGTTAGAAGAACCCCAACGGATTGATGTCGTAGCTCACCAGCAGGTTCTTGGTCTGCTGATAGTGGTCGAGCATCATCTTGTGGGTTTCACGCCCCACGCCGGACTTCTTGTAGCCACCGAACGCGGCGTGCGCCGGGTACAGGTGGTAGCAGTTGGTCCACACGCGACCGGCCTTGATCGCCCGGCCCATGCGGTAGGCGCGGTTGATGTCGCGGGTCCAGAGGCCGGCGCCGAGGCCGAACTCGGTGTCGTTGGCGATCGCCAGGGCTTCGGCTTCGTCCTTGAAGGTGGTGATGCTCACCACTGGGCCGAAGATTTCTTCCTGGAACACGCGCATCTTGTTGGTGCCCTTGAGCAGTGTCGGCTGGATGTAATACCCGGTCGCCAGGTTGCCCTCGAGTTTTTCCACCTTGCCACCGGTCAGCAGTTCGGCGCCTTCGCCCTTGGCGATTTCCAGGTACGAAAGAATCTTGTCGAATTGCTGTTCGGACGCCTGGGCGCCGACCATGGTGTCGGTGTCCAGCGGGTCGCCGCGTTTGATCTGCAGGACTTTCTTCATCACCACTTGCATGAATTCGTCGTAGATCGACTCCTGGACCAAGGCGCGGGATGGGCAGGTGCAGACTTCGCCCTGGTTGAAGAACGCCAGCACCAGACCTTCAGCGGCTTTCTCGATGAAGCTCGGTTCGGCCTGCATGATGTCTTCGAAGAAGATGTTCGGCGACTTGCCGCCCAGTTCCACGGTGGACGGGATGATGTTCTCGGCGGCGCATTTCATGATGTGCGAGCCCACCGGGGTGGAACCGGTGAAGGCGATCTTGGCGATGCGTTTGCTGGTGGCGAGGGCTTCGCCGGCTTCCTTGCCGAAGCCTTGCACCACGTTCAGCACGCCGGGTGGCAGCAGGTCACCGATCAACTCCATGAGCACGCAGATGCCCAGCGGGGTTTGCTCGGCCGGCTTGAGCACCACGCAGTTACCGGCGGCCAGGGCCGGGGCGAGTTTCCAGGCGGCCATCAGCAGCGGGAAGTTCCACGGGATGATCTGCCCGACCACGCCCAGGGGTTCATGGATGTGGTAGGCCACGGTGTTGCCATCGATCTCGGCGGCGCTGCCTTCCTGGGCCCGCAGGCAACCGGCGAAGTAGCGGAAGTGGTCGGCGGCCAGGGGGATGTCGGCGTTGAGGGTTTCGCGCACGGCCTTGCCGTTGTCCCAGGATTCGGTGATCGCCAGGGTTTCGAGGTTGGCTTCGATACGGTCGGCGATTTTCAGCAGGATCAGCGAACGGGCCTGGGCCGAGGTGGCACCCCAGGCATCAGCGGCGGCGTGGGCAGCGTCCAGGGCCTTTTCGATGTCTTCGGCCGTGGAACGCGGGAATTCGGCAATGGGCTGGCCATTGACCGGGGAAGTATTGGTGAAGTACTGACCTTTGACCGGCGCGACGAACTCGCCGCCGATGTAGTTACCGTATTTGCTCTTGAACGAAACGATAGCGCCTTCAGTACCGGGGTGAGCGTAACGCATGATGAGTTCTCCTTGGCTTTTGTGCTTATACGGGAGGCCGCGCAAAATCGAGCGCTGGTACCTAAGCCTAGAGCAAAGGTTGGGCCATTGCCTTGCAGGGCCCGTAAATCAAGACTTTAGGAGGAGTTGGTCGGACAAACGGATGGGGTGTGTGGCGATAGCGATACGGCGGGTGTGACAGTTTGTGCCAGGTGCGAGACAGTCTGTGACTGGCAGGTCGCGCCAGCATTGCAAAGGCGGTTGGGCTGGAGGATGCTGGGGTATTCGCCAGTTGGCCTGCCGAACACCATTGTGGCGAGGGGATTTATCTGTGGTGAGGGGATTTATCCCCGCTGGGCTGCGCAGCAGCCCCCCAAGGTAGTCACTCGATCAACCTGACACTCCGCAGACTCAGGTTTTGGGGCTGCTTCGCAGCCCAGCGGGGATAAATCCCCTCGCCACAGGTGAAGTGTCAAACACAGGGTTAGGGTTCGACCGGTACTCCAACAAGGCCGCAACCTTCGGGGAGAATAATAAGAAATGCACAGCAACCATTTGAGTCGCCATGCCCAGCAAGTCCTGACGGTCACCCAGGGCAAGGCCCATTTGCAGGGCCCTGGCAGCGATCCGTCGATTGCCCGTTCCTGGCTGCGCTGCCTCGAGGACTATCACCTCGACCCGGCCCAGAACCTGGCGCCGACGGTGCTCGAGCATGGCCGGGTGCTGGAGAGCCGCGAGCGCTTGCAACAGGTGCTGCACATCGCCGGCAATGAAATGACCAGCCTGCACCAGCAACTCTCCGGCGCCGGCCACGCGGTGCTGCTGACCGACGCCCGGGGCGTGATCCTCAACTGCGTCACCGCCTCCAGCGAACGGAAGATTTTCGAACGGGCCGGCCTCTGGCTCGGCGCCGACTGGAGCGAAGCCTGCGAAGGCACCAACGGCATCGGCACCTGCCTGGTGGAGCGCCAGGCCCTGACCATCCACCAGGAAGAACACTTTCGCGGCCGCCACACCGGCCTGACCTGCTCGGCCAGCCCGGTGTTCGATCCCCAGGGCGAGTTGCTGGCGGTGCTCGACGTCTCCTCGGCCCGGCCGGACGTGTCGCGCCAGAGCCAGTTCCACACCATGGCCCTGGTCAATCTCTCGGCGAAGATGATCGAGAGTTGCTATTTCCTCCGTTGCTTCGACAACCAATGGCTGCTGCGCTTTCATTTGCAGGCCGAATCCGTGGGGCTGTTCAGCGAGGGTTTGCTGGCGTTCGACGGCGAAGGGCGGATCTGCGCGGTCAACCAGAGCGCGCTCAATCTGTTGGGGCATATTCGCGGCGGCTTGCTGGGCCAGCGGGTGGAAGACTTTTTCGATTGTTCACTGGACGAGTTGCTGGGGCGGGCCAGTGCCCAGGCCAGCGCCAGTTGGCCGCTGCGCACCCGTGATGGCCGGCATTTGTTCGCCGTGTTGCGTGGCCAGCCGCGCAGTGTGCCGGTGCCGGTCGCGCCGGCACTGCTCAAGGCCATCGAGCCCGCGCGGCTGCCGGGTATCTGCCTGGGGGACGCGGCGTTGCAGGAGCATTTTCGCAAGGCACTGCGGGTGTTCGAGCGCGATGTGCCGTTGCTGATCCATGGCGAAACCGGCTCCGGCAAGGAGGCGTTCGCCAAGGCCGTGCACCACGCCAGCCAGCGCGCCGGCAAGCACTTCGTCGCCCTCAACTGCGCGGCCATCCCCGAAAGCCTGATCGAGAGCGAACTGTTCGGTTATCGCGGCGGCAGCTTCACCGGCGCGCGCAAGGAAGGCATGCGCGGCAAGCTGCAACAGGCCGACGGCGGCACGCTGTTCCTCGATGAAATCGGCGACATGCCCCTGGCCTTGCAGACCCGTTTGCTACGGGTGCTGGAAGATCGCCAGGTGGTGCCCATCGGCGGCGAACCCGAGGCGGTGAACGTGCGCATCATCAGCGCCACCCACCGGCAGTTGCTCGACCGGGTGCGGGACGGCAGTTTTCGCGAGGATTTGTATTACCGCCTCAATGGCCTGGAAATCCCCCTCCCGGCGTTGCGTGAGCGTAGTGACAAGTCGCAATTGCTGGATTTCCTGTTGGCTGAAGAAAGCGGGGCCGAGACGGTGCTCATCGAAGAGCCGGCGCGCCAGGCGTTGCTGGGGTTCGACTGGCCGGGCAACGTGCGGCAACTGCGCAATGTGCTGCGCACCCTCGCCGCGCTGTGCGACGGTGGGCGGATTGGGCTGGAGGACTTGCCGGCGATGATCCGCCAGCGCCCGGTTGCCGTGGTCGAAACGGTGGCAGAACGGCCACTGGAAGATGCCGAGCGCCTGGCGTTGCTCGATGCACTGGAGCGCCAGCGTTGGCACATGACCCACACGGCGGAACAACTGGGGATCAGCCGCAATACCCTCTACCGGAAGCTGCGTAAACACGCGATTGCCCGATAAAGCACTGACTGCTGACCGCTGTTGTGGCGAGGGGATTTATCCCCGCTGGGCTGCGCAGCAGCCCCAAAGCAGTGAACTCAATCTTACTGGCACGCCGAGTTACCTGGTTTAGGGGCCGCTTCGCAGCCCAACGGGGATAAATCCCCTCGCCACAAAAGTCGGGTTGCACATTCAACTGTGGGCGAGCTTGCTCGCGATGACGGCGGCACATTCAACATCGCCGCAAGCTGACTCACCGCTATCGCGAGCAAGCTCCCACAGGTGATTTGCGGTGCTTCAGCGGCGTGAAGTCGAAACACAAGGTGCGATTTCCCCCTCCCTACGCTAACCTGCGGCCATGTTTTACGAGGTCGACTATGCACATCCATATTCTCGGTATTTGCGGCACTTTCATGGGTTCGATGGCGGTCCTGGCCAAGGAGCTGGGCCATCATGTGACCGGTTCCGACGCCAACGTCTATCCGCCGATGAGCACCCAGCTGGAAGCCCAGGGCATTGAACTGACCCAAGGCTACGACCCGGCACAACTGGACCCGGCGCCGGACCTGGTGGTCATCGGCAACGCCATGTCCCGGGGCAACCCGGCGGTGGAGTACGTGCTCAACAAAGGCCTGCCGTACGTGTCCGGGCCGCAGTGGCTGGCCGATCACGTGTTGCAGGGCCGTTGGGTCCTGGCCGTGGCCGGCACCCACGGCAAGACCACCACCAGCAGCATGCTCGCCTGGGTCCTGGAACACGCGGGCATGAGCCCGGGTTTCCTGATCGGTGGCGTGCCGCAGAATTTCTCGGTGTCGGCGCGCCTGGGTGGCACGCCGTTCTTCGTGATCGAGGCGGATGAATACGACAGCGCGTTTTTCGATAAACGCTCGAAATTCGTCCATTACCGTCCACGCACAGCGATCCTCAACAACCTTGAGTTCGATCACGCCGACATCTTCCCCGACCTGGCGGCCATCGAACGGCAGTTCCACCATTTGGTGCGCATCATCCCGAGCGAAGGCCTGGTGATCCATCCGACCACCGAACCGGCCTTGCAGCGCGTCATTGAAATGGGCTGCTGGACCCCGGTGCAAACCACCGGTGCGGGCGGCCAATGGCAGGTGAAGTTGCTCAAGGATGACGGTTCGCAATTTGAAGTCATGTTCGAAGGCCAGTCCCAAGGCGTGGTCGAGTGGGGCATGACCGGCCAGCACAACGTCGCCAACGCCCTGGCGACGTTGGCGGCGGCCCGGCATGTCGGCGTGGTGCCGTCCATGGGCATTGCTGCGTTGAGCGCGTTCAAGAGTGTGAAGCGGCGGATGGAGAAAGTCGCCGAGGTCAACGGCATCACCATTTATGACGACTTCGCCCACCACCCGACAGCCATCGCCACCACCCTCGACGGTTTGCGCAAGCGCATCGGCGAGGCGCCGTTGATCGCGATCATCGAGCCGCGCTCCAACTCCATGAAGCTCGGCGCTCACCGCGATGGCCTGCCGGAAAGCGTGGTCGATGCCGACCAGGTGATCTGGTACGCACCGGCCAACCTGGGTTGGGACCTCGGCGCCACCGCCGCGCTGTGCACGGTGCCGTCGATTGTCAGCGATTCCCTGGAAGGCATCATCGAGCGCGTGAAGAGCCAGGCCCAGCCCGGTACCCACGTGGTGATCATGAGCAATGGCGGCTTCGGCGGCCTGCATGGCAAGCTGGCCGAGGCACTGAAATGAACACGCGCTTGGAGAGCAATGGCCCTGAACGCATCACGTTGGCGATGACCGGCGCTTCCGGCGCCCAGTACGGTTTGCGTCTGCTCGATTGCCTGGTGCGCGAAGACCGCGAGGTGCACTTCCTGATCTCCAAGGCCGCGCAATTGGTGATGGCCACCGAGACCGACGTGACCCTGCCGGCCAAGACCCAGATGATGCAGGCCTTCCTCACCGAATACACCGGGGCGGCGGCGGGGCAGATTCGCGTGTATGGCAAGGAAGACTGGATGTCACCGGTGGCGTCGGGCTCCGGCGCGCCGGCGGCCATGGTGGTGGTGCCGTGTTCCACCGGGACGCTGTCGGCGATTGCCACCGGGGCCTGCAACAACCTGATCGAACGGGCGGCGGACGTCACGCTCAAGGAGCGCCGCCAGCTGATCCTGGTGCCGCGGGAAGCGCCATATTCGAGCATTCACCTGGAGAACATGCTCAAGCTGTCGAACATGGGCGTGACCATCCTGCCGGCCTCGCCGGGTTTCTATCACCAGCCGCAGACCATCGACGACCTGATCGATTTCGTCGTCGCGCGGATTCTCAACCTGCTGAACATCCCCCAGGACATGCTGCCGCGCTGGGGCGAGCATCATTTGAGCAGCGATGAATAAGCTGCTGATCGTGCTGTTGGCGCTGCAACTGACCGGCTGCGCCACCGCCCGCACCCTCGACGCCGCCAAGCCCGGTGCGCCGGTGGTGTACGCGGGCACGCGCCTGGATCTTTACGCCCTCAACGGCGGCTGTTGCGCCAAGGACCGCTTCGGGGCCGAGGCGCCGAGCTACCCTGGCGTCGATCTGCCGGGCAGTGCGCTGCTGGATACCTTGTTGTTGCCGTTGTCGTTGTTCACCGCAATTGGCGTGGGGTTCCGGGCGACTGGGGGGATGTAGGGTTGAGAAGAGGTAGCTGTCTGGAGGAGATTCCTGTGGCGCGGGGATTTATCCCCGCTGGGCCGCGAAGCGGCCCCAAGGCAGCTAACTCAATCAGTCTGATACACCGCGTGCTCCGGTTTTTGGGACTGCTTCGCAGTCCAGCGGGGATAAATCCCCTCGCCACAACCCCCTCACACCACAATAAGCGCTCGGCTTTGGATCGGTGGAGCACCACGGGCTATTTCCCCAGTTTACGCAACTCATCCGACTCCACCACCCGCACCCCATCCTGCTCTTCCAGCGCCAGGCGCCACATGGCCCGGGCCAGTTGGCAGGCTTCGATGCCGTGGTATTTGCCCGGGATCAGCCTCGACAACGGTCCGGCCAGTTGCTCGGCCAGGCGCGGTTCGACGCGGTCGCCCAGCAGCAGGGAAGGGCGGCAGAGGGTCAATTGCGGCCAGTCCTGGGCCCTGAGGGCCGCTTCCATCTCACCCTTGACCCGGTTGTAGAAGATCGATGACTTGGCGTCGGCCCCCAGGGCACTGATCACCACCAGGTGCCGCGCGCCCAGTTCCCGGGCGCGCTGGGCAAATGCCACCACCAGGTCCAGGTCCACCGCGCGAAAGGCCGCTTCGGAGCCGGCTTTCTTGAGGGTGGTGCCGAGGCAGCAAAAGGCGATGTCGACCTGGCCGCTGAGTTGAGGCAACACCTGGGCCGGCTCCCCCACCGGGTTTTCCAGGCGCGGGTGTTCGGCCAGCGGCCGGCGGGTGGGGGCCAGGACCCGGGTGATGGTCGGCTCGTTGAGCAGCCGGTCCAGTAGATGTTCCCCGGTCAGGCCCGTGGCTCCGGCGAGCAAAACATGCTGAGGCGTCAAGTACATAGTGTTTCCCCCTTGATACGGTTCAGCTTAGTTGCTCTTTGTCGCCCCGTCGTTCAATGCAGTACTTTGCAATGCTTTCCGGGCCTGCTGTTTGCGCAGCAGTTGCCAGTGGGAAAGGACCGTCCTGGGCGCCCACATCTGCGGTTCGGAGGCTTCGAAATTGTCTGCCTGTTCCCGTTCGGCCACGGTGGCCTTGGCCCGCTTGAAAGCCTGCTCCAGGTCGTCGGTCTGGTTCAAGGCCTGGGCGAACAGCGCATCGCCGAAGTAGGTGAAGTTGGCTTCCTCGGAGCAGCCGAAGGACACTCGGTCGGCCCGGGAGGCGGTCATGATCAAGGTGCGTTCATCCTTGAGCGCCGGGATGAAGCCGCCGGAATAGCAGGCCGAGATCACCACGATCTTGTCGCGGTTCTTCAGCGGCGCCAGGACCACGGCCAGTTCATCGGCGGGCAGGTCGGCCAGTTCCATGCGCGGCTGGTCGAGCACCAGTTCATGCTCGCTGGTGCCGTGGCTGGTCAGGTAGATGAAAATCAGGTCTTCCGGGCCACTGCGCTCGGCCAGGGTCGCGGCGGCGCGGCGCAGGCTTTCGCGGCTGGCCATGGGGCGGTCGCCGAGGTGATCGCGGTGGTTCACCAGGCGGATCTGCCCGAACGCGCCGAAACGGCTGGTGAGCATGTTGGCGACATAGTCGGATTCGCGCAGGAATACGCTTTGCTTGCCGTCGCCGCCCAGGGTCAGGCTGTACAGTTCCACCGCCGGGGTCGAGGCCGGGATGTTGGCCAGGGCCTCCTCCAGCAGGCGGCCCTGGGCCAGCAGGCCAAGTTCGAGCACATCCGGCAACAGCCTGCCGTCCGCGTCGCGCACCCGTTGGCCGTTGGCCCAGGTGCCGCTTTGCACGGTGCCATCGGTCAGCACCAGGGTGCCGCGTCCGTGGTAGCTGTCGTTTTCGAACTGGCCGATGTAGAAACTGCCGTCGGGCAGGTTCAGGCGGCCCTGGCCGGTAAAGCGCCAATCATTGAATTGACCGAGGTAGTGGCTGCCGTCGGCGCCGATCAGTTCGCCCTTGCCGGTCAGCGCGCCGTCCTTGAACCGGCCGATCCAGACATCGCCGTCGGCATTTTCGTAGCGACCGCGACCGTTGAGCTGGTTGTTCCTGAAACCGCCGATGTAGACATCGCCATCGGCGCTGTTGAAGGTGCCCTTGCCCTGCAGTTGCCCGTCGACAAAATGGCCGGTGAACTGGTTGCCGCTGGCATCGAAGCGCTGGCCTTCACCGTTGGGCTTGCCGTTGACGAAGGGGCCTTGGTACTGGCTGCCGTCGTCGAGTTCCAGGCGCCCGAGACCGGAATAGCGGTCGGCCTTGAACTCGCCCCGGTAGGTCATGCCGTTTTCCTTGAGCGTCCCTTCACCGTCCCGGCGCCCCAGCTTGAAGCCGCCGGTGTAGCTGCTGGTGGGGGTGGTCAGGCTGCCCTGGCCGTGGAACAGGCCCTGGTGGAACTGGCCGCGATAGACCTCGCCATTGCTGCCGTGCCATTCCCCGGTGCCGTGCCACTGGCCCTTGTCGAACTGCCCGGCATACCAACTGCCGTTGGGGTAGTCGATGCGCCCTTGGCCTTGCAGCAGCCCGTCCACCAGGTCGCCGCGATAGCGGCCGCCGTCGGGCAGGCGCGCGTCGGGAGGCAGCGGCGATTCGCCGCCGCCACAGGCGGTGAGCAACAGGGTCAGGGTCAGTGGGACGAATAAGCGCATAACCGGATCCAGATCATCAAGCCACGAGTATGCCGCAGCTAGCCCCCCTGGACATAGGGAAGCGATGCGAAACTGCACGAGCGGTTTCGCGACCGCGCAGGTTTACACGAAGCAGAGTGATAGTGGCTCGGCGATGTAGGCCGGTTTTTCCGAACCTTCGATTTCCAGCGTGGCGGTGGCCTTGAGCAGCCATTGGCCGGGTTTTTTCTCGGTGGCGTCCACCAGGTCGACCTTGAGCCGGACCTTGGAGTCGACCTTCACCGGTTGGATGAAGCGCACGCTGTCCAGGCCATAGTTGACGACCATCTTCACGCCTTCGGGCAGGATCAGGATGTCTTCCATCAGCTTGGGCATCAGCGACAGCGACAGGAAACCGTGGGCGATGGTGCTGCCGAACGGGGTCTGCGCGGCCTTGACCGGGTCGACGTGGATGAACTGAAAGTCGCCAGTGGCTTCGGCGAACAGGTTGATGCGCGCCTGATCGATCGTGAGCCATTCGGAACGTCCAAGTTCCTTGCCGACATAATCTTTGAGCGCTGCAACGGGGACGTAGGGCATTGAGACTCTCCTTGGGTTCATCGGTTTTACTTTTTCTGGGGCGGGGATTGGCGTCCCCGAAAAACCACTGTAGATCAACATGGCGTGCACGTAAGGTCACTGAACATGCTTTTTACGAATGCCGACCCATAGCGCGAGCATGTTTAAATGTGTCATCAGGTGACTCCCCGTAGGAGCTGCCGAAGGCTGCGATCTTTTGATCTTTCGCTCCGGATTCAATTGGAAGGGGAAAGATCGCAGCCTCGTTGCACTCGGCAGCTCCTACGGGTAGCTCCTACAGGAACAGGTTTATGGTGTTTGTGAGGGGAGAGAGCGGATGTTGCTACGGGGTCTGACCTGGCTGGTGTTTTTCCAATTGCTGGGCACTGCGATCAATCATGTGTTCTTGCCGGTGCTGCCTGGGCCGATCATTGGCCTGTTGTTGCTGCTGGGCTATCTGGTGGTGCGCGGTGAAGTCAGCGAACCGTTGAACCTGGCCGCCAGTAGCCTGCTGCGTTACCTGCCCTTGCTGCTGGTGCCGCCAGCGGTGGGGGTGATGGTCTATGCCGGGGCGATTGCCGCCGATTTCTGGGCCATCGTTGGCGCGTTGACCTTGTCCCTGGTGCTGTCCGTGGCGCTGACGGGCGTGCTGATGCAGCGCCTGGCCCGCCGTCACGTCGCCGCCCCGGAGGACAGCCAATGATGCTCGACTGGCAGGGCGCCTGGACCTCGGTGATCCACCATCCGCTGTTCGGCATCGGCATTACCCTGGGT
The DNA here is from genome assembly GCF_900101575.1 of Pseudomonas sp. NFACC37-1. Classification (NCBI taxonomy): domain Bacteria; kingdom Pseudomonadati; phylum Pseudomonadota; class Gammaproteobacteria; order Pseudomonadales; family Pseudomonadaceae; genus Pseudomonas; species Pseudomonas sp. NFACC37-1. Next base: position 35,581 of record NZ_FMUZ01000047.1, read on the forward strand.
GCCTATCAGTTGGTGTTGGCGGCGTTCGAAAAGACCCGCTGGGTGTTCCTGCAACCGGTGTTGATGTCGATGGTGCTGTTGATCGGCGTGTTGGTCGGCTGCGGCATCGGCTATGCCGAGTACCGCAAGAGCACCGAGATCCTCAGCATTCTGCTGGGCCCGGCCACGGTCGCCCTGGCGGTGCCGCTGTATTTGAACCTGCGACGGATCCGGCAGTTGTTCTGGCCGATTTTTACTACGCTGGTGATAGCCGGGGTGTTTGCCACGGGCTCCGCGGTGGTGTTGGGCTGGGCCTTTGGCGCCGAGCACATGATCCTGATGACCATGGCGCCCAAGTCCGTGACTTCACCGATCGCCATGCTGGTGGCCGAGCAGATCGGCGGCGTGGCGGCCATGGCGGCGGTGTTCGTGTTGATCACCGGTGTGCTCGGGGCGATCCTCGGTCCGAGTATTCTGACCCGGTTGGGTGTCCATAGCCCCGAGGCCCGGGGCATGGCCCTGGGGCTGGCGGCCCATGCGGTGGGCACGTCGGTGGCGTTGCAGGAAAGCGAGGAGTCGGGTGCCTTTGCGGCGCTGGCAATGAGTCTGATGGGCGTGGCCACGGCGGTGCTATTGCCGTTGGTGGTGTCGATGACCGTTTAAGGATCTGGTTATGAGCTTGCCGCTTTTCCCGTTGAACACCGTGCTGTTCCCCGGTTGCATCCTCGACTTGCAGATTTTCGAGGCGCGTTACCTCGACATGATTGGGCGCTGCATGAAAAAAGGCGAAGGCTTCGGGGTGGTGTGCATCCTCGATGGCGAAGAAGTCGGTCACGCGCCTGAAGGCTTCGCGCGGGTCGGTTGTGAAGCGCGCATTACTGATTTCTCCCAGCAGGACAATGGTCTGCTGGGCATTCGCGTGGAGGGTGGGCGGCGCTTTATCGTCCATGGCACCCGCGTCCAGGCGGATCAACTGATGGTCGCTGAAGTCGAGTGGCTGGAGGAAGAACCGGAGCAACCGCTGCAAGAGGAAGACGCCGACCTGGTGGCGCTGCTCAAGGCCCTGGCCGAGCACCCGATGGTCGAGGCCCTGAACATGGGCACCGAAGCGACCGGCCAGCAATCGCTGGCCAATCAACTGGCTTACCTGCTGCCGTTCAATGAGCTGGACAAGATCGACCTGCTGCAACTCGACGACCCGCAACAGCGCCTGGATGCGATCCAGGCGCTGCTCGATGAGCTGCAGGGCGAGCTCTTCGCCTGACTCAACTCATATTTCACTGAATACCACTGATCCCTAATGAAATGGTCCTCTCAGACCTCCCCCAGTGAAAGCTAAGCTTTCACTGGGGGATCTACCGGAGACCGCCGCCATGAATACTGACAATCTTGCTATTACCAGCTTGGATCTAGGCAAAAACTGCTTCCACTTCTACGGTCAAGATAACCGCGGGCGCCACCTGTTCCGTGCCAAGGTTTCACGCGCTCAGGTTTTTGCCTTCATTGCTCAACTGCCCGCTTGCACCCTGGCTATGGAAGCCTGCGGCGGTGCGCATTTCATGGGCCGATTCGCAGTCAGTTGTGGCCATCAACCCAAACTCATAGCAGCCCAACATGTACGTCCTTACGTCAAAAGCAACA
>NZ_FMUZ01000020.1:0-108059 GCF_900101575.1 Pseudomonas sp. NFACC37-1
CGTTTGCTCACGTCGTTTCAGCGTGGGGATTTCAGAAATGCCGATGCCTTCATCGCTTTTCTGGGCCTAGACCTGCGTATATCGGACTCAGGGAAAAAGAAGGGACGCCGCTGCCTGTCTAAGCGAGGTGACCCAGAGGCCCGTCGATTGATGCATAACGCCGCGATGTCGGCGAGGCGCACAGCGGCATGGAAGGGTTTTTATGAGGCACTAAGGGCCCGGGGACTCAGCACAACCGAAGCATTAGTGGCACTGGCCCGCAAGCTTGCCCGAGTGGTATTCGCCCTGCTGAAGAACCAGAGCGAATATTTACCGAAAGGCATTTAGGGGGTAGCCCTGCACCATAGAATCTCCCACAAGGGATCCTCTGTGATCGCACAAATGAATATTTATTCCAACATTTGCAATTTGAGAATATTTATTCCATAAAGAGCCTTCTGAAAATAACAATTCAAAGGGCTCTTTCTCATGCGTGAACTCGGCATCGGTCTGATTGGCACCGGCTTCATGGGCCGTGCCCATGCCTTGGCGTTCCACAATGCCAAGGCAGTGTTCGACCTCCCCCTGAACCTGACACTCGCGGCCCTGGCCGACGCCGATCCACAGCGTGCCCGGCAGTGCGCCCAGAGCTGGGGGGTCGAGACGGCCCACAGTGACTGGCAACGGCTGATCGACGACCCGAAGGTTCACCTGATCGCTATCACCACCCCCAACCACCTGCACTTCCCGATGGCCATGGCGGCATTGGCGGCGGGCAAGCCGGTCTATTGTGAAAAGCCCCTGGCGGTGTCCCTGGAGCAGGCCGAGCAGATGCGCCAGGCGGCCAAGGCCGCGGGGGTGGTGACGCGGGTCGGCTACAACTACCAGCACAACCCGATCATCCAACTGGCGCGGGACATGATCCAGCGCGGCGAACTGGGACAGATCATCAGCTTCCAGGGTGAGTTCAGCGAAGACTTCATGGCCGATCCCGCTTCGCCGTGGTCATGGCGTTGCGAAGCGACCCACGCCGGTGGCGCACTGGCCGACCTGGGTAGCCACTTGCTGGCCATGGCTCGGCACTTGTTGGGCGATGTCGAGGCCGTGTGCGCCGACAGCCAGACCGTACACAGCCAGCGCCCTGCCAGCGCCGGCAATGCCGAACAACGGGCCATCGCGGTGGACGACCACGTCCACGGGCTGCTGCGTTTCGCCAATGGCGCCCGAGGCACGGTGAGCAGCAGTTGGCTCAAGCATGGCTACAAGAACCACCTGAGTTTCGAGATCAGCGGCACCCTGGGCACATTGGCCTTCGATCAGGAACGGCTCAATGAACTGCGCCTGTGTCGCGCCGGCCAGCCGGGTTTCCAACGCCTGCTGGCCGGTCCGGACCTGCCCGGCTATGCAGCATTCAGCCCCGCCGCCGGGCACCAGTTGGGCTACAACGAATTGAAGACGCTGGAGGTGCAGGAACTGATCATGGCCCTCGCTGGCGAAGGCGGCAGCGGCACGGACTTCGACGAGGCCTGGGAAGTGGAGCGGCTGGCGGCAGCGATACGCATCGCGGCGCGGGAGGAGCGTTGGATCAAGGTCAGCGAGCTATAGCCGCTCACTTTAGAACTCCCCCTGTGGCGAGGGGATTTATCCCCGTTGGGGTGCAAAGCGCCCCTAAAACTGCCTCCTCGGTATGTCAGGCTAAATTTGGGGGCCGCTACGCGGCCCAGCGGGGATAAATCCCCTCACCACAAGGGACCGCGTTTAGCCTGAAGCCTGGGTATCCAGCTCAACCAACCGCCCCGCCAACGCCTTGGCCTGACTCGCCACATCAGTCACGGCAGTACTTTCCCACCACATCCCCCGCAGCGGCGGGCCCATGGCGAACAGGCGCTCGGCGGGTTTGCCTTCGGCATTCAGCACCGCACCATCGGCACGGGCGGCGATGCCCAGGGCCAGCGGCCCCGGCTGGACCAGCCCCCGGGCCAGCAGCTGTTGCGGCAACGGCCGCGCAACGCGGCGCCAGTCGTACTCGATACCACTGGAGTTGATCAACGCTGCGCCCTCCACCACCGTCAGCCCGGCCTCGCCCCGTCGGCGGATACGAATACCCACTGTCCCCTCGGGAGCCGACGCCAGCCCCTTGAACGACGCCGCCTGGATCCGCAACCGCCCTTCCCCGTGCAGACGCGCCACCAGCTCCGCACTCAACGGCGGCGAACGATGGTGATGACTCTCCCACCATGGCCGCACATGCCGCACGAACTGCCGGCGCTGCACATCGCTGGCCTGGTTCCACAAGCGCCCGATATGCGCACGCACGGTGTCCAGCGGCGCTTGCCAATCGATGCCCTGGGCCATGGCCTGGCGGCATTGCTCACGCAGGGCGCGCATCAACTGGCGTGGCGAACGCAGGCTGTGATCTTCGGCGAGGAAATCCACCCAGGCCGGCGGCTGGCGGCGCACGTGTGGCAACAGCCCATGGCGGGAAAACACTTCGATGGGGCCACGGTGCCCGGCCTGCTCCAGGGACACCACGGCGTCGACCATGGTCAGTCCCGAGCCGATGATCAGCACCGTGGCCTGGGGATCGAGCTGGCGCATCGCGGCCACATCCCAGGGATCCAGGGCCGCGGCATTCAAGCCGCTGGATTCGGTTTGCGGGGTGCGCGCCGCCGGGAACATGCCGGTGGCCAGCACCGCGAAACCGCCTCGCAAGACTTGGCCGTCGGCAAGCGTAACCATCACGGCATCGTCGGCAAGCCGCAGATCCACAGCCTCCCCGCGCACATGCTCGGCGGTCGAACCGCTTCGTGCACCCAGCTCGCGGGCCTCGGCCAGGCGTTGCTGCACATACAAACCAAAGATTCCCCGGGGTGGGAACAACTCGCTGATCGGCACGTACTGCTGATCCGACTCGGGCCAGCCGCCGGCTTCGATGAATGCGGTAAGCCATTGGGTCAGGTCGTCGGCGTTGTCCGGATCGACGCTCATGCGCGCCGCATTGCCGTTCAAGGTGTGCCCCAGTTCCACGGCACTGTAGGCCTCGCCCCGGCCCAGTTCGCTGCGCGGTTCGACGATCAGCACCTTGCGCCGGCCCGGCAGGCGCAGTAATTGCGCCGCCAGCATGGTGCCGCTCAGGCCGCCGCCGATGATCAGGATATCGGCTTGGCGAGTGAAGTCGCTCACCGGTCGATCCAACGCTGTGTCCATACCGCTCTCCCCAGGAATCAAATCACCACGTTGCGTACGAATCTTGCCGCCACCAGGCCATCGTTGCGATAGGCATGGGGCTGGTTGCTGGCGAACATGAAAAACTCACCGGCGCCAATGCGGCGCTCCTCGCTGCCCAACAGCAGGGTCAGGCAACCCTCGAAGACATAGAGCTGCTCGCTCCAACCGTCGGCGTCAGGCTCTGAAGGGTAATGCTCGCCGGGCTCCAGGCGCCATTCCCAAAGCTCGACTTCACGGCTGGCGGTGGCCTTGGCCAGCAATACGGCCTTGCTGCCGGGGATGGTGCCGGCCCAGGCCAGTTCATTGATGCGGCTCGGATCTCGCGCCTCGGGGGCCTGGATCAAGTCGCTGAAGGCCACGTCCAGGGCTTCGGCGACCCGATCAAGCGTCGTCAGGCTGACGTTCTTTTCGCCAGCCTCGATGGCCACCAGCATGCGCCGGCTGACCCCGGACAATTCCGCCAGCGCCGTCTGGCTGAGCTCGGCGGCATGGCGCAGACGACGGACGTTCTGGCTGACGTGTTGCAGGACGGAGGCCCGCTGGCCGGATGCTTTGTGCACTATATTGCTCACATGACTGGGTTGCGCATTATACTGCCCACCTTCGGGCGCATTGTGCGTCCCCCTCAAGTGGCGCGCAAGGTCATGGCATCGGTGAACTCTCCTCAAGCTTCCCCCCGTTTCTCCCGGTTCAGCAAGGCCGAATGCGTGCTGGTGCTGATCACCATGATCTGGGGTGGAACGTTCTTGCTGGTACAGCACGCCATGACGGTCAGCGGGCCGATGTTTTTCGTCGGCCTGCGCTTCGCGGCCGCCGCCGCGTTCGTCGCACTGTTTTCCTGGCGGCACCTGCGCGACCTGACGCTGTTCGAACTCAAGGCCGGGTGCTTCATCGGCGTGGCGATCATGCTCGGCTACGGTTTGCAGACCGTCGGCCTGCAAACCATTCTCAGCAGCCAGTCGGCGTTCATCACTGCGCTTTACGTGCCCTTCGTGCCCTTGCTGCAATGGCTGGTGCTGGGCCGTCGCCCAGGGCTGATGCCCAGCATCGGGATCATGCTGGCGTTCACCGGCTTGATGCTGGTGTCGGGGCCAGCGGGCGCTTCATTGAATTTCAGCCCCGGTGAAATCGCCACGTTGATCAGCGCCATCGCGATTGCCGCCGAGATCATCCTGATCAGCGCCTATGCCGGCCAGGTCGACGTGCGCCGGGTGACCGTGGTGCAACTGGCGAGCACGGCGGTGCTGGCGTTCCTGATGGTGGTGCCGACCCAGGAAGCGATCCCGGATTTTTCCATGTTGCTGCTGGTCAGTGCCGTGGGCCTGGGCGCCGCCAGCGCCGCGATCCAGGTGGCGATGAACTGGGCGCAGAAAAGCGTCTCGCCGACCCGCGCCACGCTGATCTATGCCGGCGAACCGGTGTGGGCCGGCATCGCCGGGCGCCTGGCCGGTGAGCGGTTGCCGGCGATTGCCTTGTTCGGCGCGGCGCTGATCGTGGCGGCGGTGATTGTCAGTGAGCTGAAGACCCGCAACAAAGATGTCGTCGAGGTGGATGAGGTGCTTGAGCACGAACAGTGAGGCCGGGGCGTTTGAACCTGTGTAGGAGCTGACGAGTGCAACGAGGCTGCGATCTTTCCCCAGACACTTGAATCCCAAGCGAAAGATCAAAAGATCGCAGCCTTCGGCAGCTCCTACACAAGCCCGGCGGGAGCAAGCGCCCTCGCCGCGGATGATATTTAGAGCGCAAAGTCAGAAAACTCAATCTACCTTGTAGGATTCTGCGACACCCTCACGGTTGGTGATCGGGAATACGCCACGTATGATCCCTCACAACCTCCCGCCGAATAGAAGCCTATGTCACTGATAGTTCTATTGCTTTTGCCCTTCATCGGCAGCTGTGTCGCGGCGCTGCTGCCGCATAACGCCCGTAACGCCGAATCACTGCTGGCCGGCCTCGTCGCCCTGTCCGGCACCGTTCAGGTGGCCTTGCTGTACCCGCAGATCGCCGACGGCGGCGTGATCCGCGAGCACTATGCCTGGTTGCCCAGCCTGGGCCTGGATTTCGTGCTGCGCCTGGACGGTTTCGCCTGGCTGTTTTCTTTGCTGGTGCTAGGCATCGGTACGCTGGTGTCGCTGTACGCCCGCTACTACATGTCGCCGGACGATCCGGTGCCGCGCTTCTTCGCCTTCTTCCTGGCGTTCATGGGCGCCATGCTCGGGCTGGTGATCTCCGGCAACTTGATCCAGATGGTGTTTTTCTGGGAGCTGACCAGCCTGTTCTCGTTCCTGCTGATCGGTTACTGGCACCACCGCTCCGACGCGCGGCGCGGTGCCTATATGGCGTTGATGGTGACCGGTGCCGGCGGGCTTTGCCTGTTGGCGGGGGTGATGCTGCTCGGCCATGTGGTGGGCAGCTATGAGCTGGACAAGGTCCTGGCCGCCGGCGACCTGATCCGTGCCCATGCCCTCTACCCCATCCTGCTGCCGTTGATCCTGATCGGTGCCCTGAGCAAAAGCGCGCAATTCCCTTTCCACTTCTGGCTCCCCCACGCCATGGCCGCCCCGACGCCGGTGTCGGCGTACCTGCACTCGGCGACCATGGTCAAGGCCGGGGTGTTCCTGCTGGCGCGGTTATGGCCGTCGCTGTCGGGCAGCGAAGAATGGTTCTACATCGTCAGCGGCGCGGGGGCCTGTACCTTGCTGCTGGGCGCCTACTGCGCCATGTTCCAGAACGACCTCAAGGGTTTGCTGGCCTACTCCACCATCAGCCACCTCGGGTTGATCACCCTGCTGCTGGGCCTGAACAGTCCGCTGGCGGCCGTGGCGGCGGTGTTCCATATCCTCAACCATGCCACCTTCAAGGCGTCGCTGTTCATGGCCGCCGGGATCATCGACCACGAAAGCGGCACCCGGGACATTCGCAAGCTCAGCGGCCTGGTGCGGCTGATTCCGTTCACCGCCACCCTGGCCATGGTCGCCAGCGCGGCCATGGCCGGGGTGCCGCTGCTCAATGGTTTCCTGTCCAAGGAAATGTTCTTCGCCGAGACGGTGTTCATTTCCGCCACGGCCTGGGTCGAGCTGGCGTTGCCGATCATCGCCACCATCGCCGGGACGTTCAGCGTCGCCTACTCCCTGCGCTTCACCGTGGATGTGTTCTTCGGCCCCACCGCCACCGACCTGCCCCATACCCCCCACGAACCACCGCGCTGGATGCGCGCGCCGGTGGAGTTGCTGGTGTTCACCTGCCTGTTGGTGGGGATTTTTCCGGCCCAGGTGGTCGGCTCGTTGCTCGCGGCCGCCGCGTTGCCGGTGGTGGGCGGCACGCTGCCCGAGTACAGCCTGGCGATCTGGCACGGCCTGAACGCGCCGATGATCATGAGCCTGGTGGCGATGTCCGGCGGCATCATCCTGTACCTGTTGCTGCGCAATCAGTTCCGGCAAGGCCACATCAAGCACCCGCCGTTCATTGGCCGACTCAGCGGCAAGCGCCTGTTCGAGCGGTGCCTGGTGCTGATGATGCGCCAGGGCCGGCGCCTGGAACGGCGGATCAGCACCCGCCGCCTGCAGGCCCAGTTGTTCTGGCTGGTCCTGGCCGCTGTGCTCGCCGGGTTGATCCCGATGCTGCACAGCACGCTGGTCTGGGGGGACCGGCCGAAGATCCCCGGGTCCATCGTTTTCGTCACCCTGTGGCTGCTGGCAATCATCTGTGCCCTGGGAGCGGCCTGGCAGGCCAAGTATCACCGCCTCGCGGCCCTGACCATGGTCAGCGTTTGCGGCTTGATGACCTGCGTGACCTTCGTCTGGTTCTCCGCCCCCGACCTGGCCTTGACACAACTGGTGGTGGAAGTGGTGACCACGGTGCTGATCCTGCTGGGCCTGCGCTGGCTGCCACGGCGGATCGAGGACGTCTCGCCACTGCCCAACAGTGAGCGGCGCGCGCGCATCCGGCGCCTGCGGGACTTGCTGCTGTCCATCGCGGTGGGCGGCGGCATGGCGTTGCTGTCCTACGCCATGCTGACGCGGCAGACGCCCAACGACATTTCTTCGTTCTACTTGAGCCGTGCCCTGCCCGAAGGCGGCGGCAGCAACGTGGTGAACGTGATGCTGGTGGATTTCCGTGGCTTCGACACCCTGGGGGAAATCACCGTGCTGGTGGCGGTGGCCCTGACGGTGTTCGCCCTGTTGCGGCGTTTCCGCCCGCCGAAGGAAAGCATGCAACTGCCGGCGCAGCAGCGCCTGCTGGCACCGGACGTGGTCACCGACCTGGTCAACCCGCGCCATGCCAGCGACACCGCCTTGGGTTTCATGATGGTGCCATCGGTGCTGGTGCGCCTGCTGCTGCCAATCGCCCTGGTGGTGTCGTTCTACCTGTTCATGCGCGGCCACAACCAACCCGGTGGCGGCTTCGTGGCCGGGCTGGTGATGTCGGTGGCGTTCATCCTGCAATACATGGTCGCCGGCACCCAGTGGGTCGAGGCGCAAATGAGCCTGCGCCCGCTGCGCTGGATGGGCACCGGGCTGTTGTTCGCCACCGCCACCGGCCTGGGGGCGATGGCCGTGGGTTATCCGTTCCTGACCACCCACACCTGGCATTTCGAATTGCCGTTGCTGGGTGACATTCACCTGGCCAGCGCGCTGTTCTTCGACATTGGCGTGTACGCCGTGGTGGTCGGTTCCACCCTGTTGATCCTCACCGCCCTGGCTCACCAGTCGGTGCGGGCCCATAAGCCGGGCCTGCAAGCCAAACCCATCGCCCCCGTCACAGGAGCCACCGTCTGATGGAAGAAGTCATCGCAATCGCAATCGGCGTACTGGCCGCCTCCGGCGTCTGGCTGGTGCTGCGGCCACGGACCTTCCAGGTGGTCATGGGCCTGTGCCTGCTGTCCTATGGCGTCAACCTGTTCATCTTCAGCATGGGCAGCCTGTTCATCGGCAAGGAACCGATCATCAAGGACGGCGTGCCCCAGGACTTGCTGCACTACACCGACCCATTGCCCCAGGCCCTGGTGCTGACCGCCATCGTGATCAGCTTCGCCATGACCGCCCTGTTCCTGGTGGTACTGCTGGCGTCCCGGGGCCTGACCGGTACCGACCATGTGGACGGCCGGGAGCCCAAGGAATGATCGTGACGCCCCATCTGATCGCCGCCCCCATCCTGCTGCCGCTGCTGACCGCCGCGGTGATGCTGATGCTGGGCGAGAAGCACCGCCCGCTCAAGGCCCGGATCAACCTGTTTTCCAGCCTGCTGGGCCTGGGCATCGCCGTGCTGTTGCTCTACTGGACCCAGGACCAGGCCTTGCCCGCCTCCATTGGCGTGTACCTGCCCGGCAATTGGCAGGCGCCGTTCGGCATCGTCCTGGTGGTCGATCGCCTGTCGGCGCTGATGCTGGTACTGACCGGCATCATCGGCGTCAGCGCCCTGCTCTTCGCCACGGCCCGCTGGGACCGTGCCGGTGCCAGTTTCCATGCGCTGTTCCAGATCCAGTTGATGGGCCTCTACGGCGCCTTCCTGACGGCGGACCTGTTCAACCTGTTCGTGTTCTTCGAAGTGCTGCTGGCGGCTTCCTACGGCCTGATGCTGCACGGCTCGGGCCGGGCGCGAGTGTCGGCGGGCCTGCATTACATCTCCATCAATCTGCTGGCCTCATCGTTGTTCCTGATCGGCGCGGCGCTGATCTATGGCGTCACCGGCACGTTGAACATGGCCGACCTGGCCCTGAAAATCCCGCTGGTGCCGGAGGCCGACCGCGGCCTGCTGCACGCCGGGGCAGGCATTCTCGCGGTGGCGTTCCTGGCCAAGGCCGGAATGTGGCCGCTGAACTTCTGGCTGGTGCCGGCCTACAGCGCCGCCAGCGCACCGGTGGCGGCGCTGTTTGCGATCATGACCAAGGTGGGCGTCTATACCATCCTGCGCCTGTGGACGCTGCTGTTCTCCGGCCAGGCCGGCGCCTCGGCGTATTTCGGCGCCGACTGGCTGGTCTACGGCGGCATGGCAACCATCGTCTGCGCCGCCATTGCCATTCTCGCCGCCCAACGCCTGGAGCGCATGGCGAGCCTGAGCATCCTGGTCTCGGCCGGGATCCTGTTGTCGGCCATCGGCTTCGCCCAACCGAACCTGGTGGGTGCGGCGCTGTTCTATCTGGTGAGTTCGACCCTGGCGCTCTGTGCGCTGTTCTTGCTGGCCGAACTGATCGAACGTTCGCGCTCGGCCAATGAACTGTCCCTGGACGACGACTTCGACACCTTGCCGCGACCGCTGGAATCCTTGCAGCCGCCCAAGGGCATCAACCTCGATGACGAGCAAAAAGCGGTGGTCGGGCAGGTGATTCCCTGGACCATGGCCTTCCTTGGCTTGAGCTTTATCTTCTGTGCGCTGTTGATCATCGGCATGCCGCCGCTCTCGGGCTTCATCGGCAAGTTGAGCTTGCTCAGTGCCCTGCTCAATCCCCAGGGGCTCGTGGCCAGTGCCGGGACGCCGGTGTCGAACCAGGCGTGGGGCTTGTTGGCATTGTTGATCCTGTCGGGGCTGGCCTCGTTGATCGCCTTCTCGCGTCTGGGCATCCAGCGCTTCTGGACGCCGCAAGAGCGACCCTCGCCGTTGCTGCGGCCGTTCGAATGCCTGCCGATCGTCGTGCTGCTGGGCCTGGGCATCGCCCTGACCTTCAAGGCCGAGCCGTTGCTGCGCTATACCCAATCCGCTGCCGATGCGCTGAACAACCCGGAACATTACGTGATGTCGGTACTTGCCACCCGCGCCGTGCCCAACCCCGAAACCCGTGCCGCGTTGCGGGAGGTGCAGCCATGAAGCGCCTGTTTCCCGCCCCGTGGTTGTCCCTGGCGCTGTGCTTGTTGTGGCTGGTGTTGAACGTGTCCCTCAGCGCCGGCCATCTGCTGCTGGGCGCTGCACTGGGGTTCCTCGCCCCGTTGATGATGCGTCCGCTGCGACCGCGGCCCATCCGTATCCGCCGGCCGTGGGTGGTGTTGCGTTTGTTCCTGCTGGTGGGCCGCGACGTGCTGGTGTCCAACCTGGCGGTGGCCTGGGGTGTGCTGAACGCCGGGCGCCGGCCACCTCGCTCGCGGTTCATCAAGGTGCCGCTGGACCTGCGCGATGCCAACGGCCTGGCCGCACTGTCGATGATCACCACGGTGATTCCCGGAACCGTCTGGTCGGAACTGGCCCTGGATCGCAGCATCCTGTTGATGCACGTGTTCGACCTGGCCGACGAAGCGTCATTCGTCGCACATTTCAAGGCCACCTACGAGCGCCCGTTGATGGAGATTTTCGAATGAGCCCGTTGCTGTCCAATGCGATCCTGTTGAGCCTGTTCCTGTTCTCCCTGGCGATGGTGTCGACCCTGTGGCGGCTGTTCAAGGGCCCTTCGGCACAGGATCGGGTACTGGCCCTGGACTACCTGTACATCGTGGCGATGCTGATGATGCTGGTGCTGGGCATCCGCTATGCCAGTGACACCTATTTCGAGGCGGCGCTGCTGATCGCCCTGTTCGGCTTTGTCGGCTCGTTCGCCCTGGCCAAGTTCCTGCTGCGTGGCGAGGTGATCGAATGACCGGCGAACTGTCGATGTGGGTCGAAATCCCGGTGGCGATCCTGCTGGTCCTCAGCAGCCTCTTCGCCCTGGGCGGGGCGATCGGCCTGGTGCGTTTGAAGGATTTTTTCCAGCGCATGCACCCACCGGCCCTGGCCTCCACGCTGGGCGCCTGGTGCGTGGCGCTGGCCTCGATCGTGTATTTTTCGGCGCTCAAGTCCGGGCCGGTGTTGCACGCCTGGCTGATCCCGATCCTGCTGTCGATCACCGTACCGGTGACCACCCTGCTCTTGGCTCGGGCGGCGTTGTTTCGCAAACGCATGGCCGGGGATGATGTGCCGGCGGAAGTGAGCAGTCGCAGGACAGAGGACGGTCGCTAATCAGTGAGGTAAACCGAGCCCCTGAGCCGGACATAGTTGTGGCGAGGGGATTTAGCCCCGCTCGAGTGCGCAGCGCTCGCCAGACTCTCGATTCGAAGACAAAAATTTGGGGCCGCTTCGCAGCCCAGCGGGGATAAATCCCCTCGCCACAAACCACCGCATCACTCAAACCCATTTGCACCGCACTGCCGTTCAGGCCCACGCCACCGTCAACAACCCGGCCCCAAGCACCACGCACAACGGCGAATAGACCCAGGTGTCGAGCCTGGCGAACGTCGAGCCCTTGACCTCCTTGAAGAAGCCCACCAGGTTCGACTCGCCAATGGCCCGGGCGAACATCAGCAAGGCGATCGCGCTGATCAGCCACTGCAACGCCCGATGAGTGACCGGCTGGGCCAGCAGGCCGACCCGCAGGCACACCAGCAGCGCAATCATCAGCAGTGCCAGGGCGACCAGCAACGTCAGCCAGCCCGAGGGATCGAACGCCGGTCGCAGCGCCTCCCCCTGCCTTACCGGCACCTGGGGCACCACCGCCAGGGCCGCCCATCGCCCACCCAGGGCCCAATACAAATGAATCAAGCTGATGGTCGCAAACACTGCGACCAGCGACCGAGCCAATAAAAGCGTCATTCGCCAGCCTCCTGAAAAAGGTTGAACAATCATCCTAGCTCGAATTTGGCATTTCGCTGGACGGGCGCAGGTTGCCAGTTTCCAGTGAATGATTCATTGCCCAGGATCAAGCGTTCAACCCGCTGGTGCGTCCCCCTACAGGCCGGCGGACACCTTGTCGGCGACCTCCTTGGGCAACCAGGCTTGCCAGACCTCAGGATGGGCCTTGAGGAACGCCTCGGCGGCTTCACGGGGTGGCGTGCGTTTCTCGCTCATGTCGGCCAGGGCCTTGTTCAACGGCTCGATGGGCAAGTCGACCTTGCTGAAGAACACGGCAATCTCCGGATACTGCTTCTGGAATGGCACCGAGACACCGATCGACAGTTTCGAGGCCAGGGAGCGGGTCGGTTTCGGGTTGGGGTTATCGGCGTCGGTCAGGGTCTTCCAGGCCTCGGCATCGAACGGCGGTTCTTGCAGTTGCACCAGCTTGAAGCGCCCGAGCAGCGGCGTGGGCGACCAGTAGTAAAACAGGATCGGCTTGCCCCGACGGATCGTCGAGCTGATTTCCGCATCCAGCGCCGCCCCCGAGCCACTGCGAAAATTCACGTAGCTGTCAGACAAGCCATACGCCTTGAGCTTCTGTTTGTTGACCACCTCGGAGGTCCAGCCGATGGGGCTGTTGAGGAAGCGGCCCTTGTCGGGGCTCTCCGGGTCCTTGAACACGTGCTTGTAGCGCGCCAGGTCTTCGACGCTGCGCAGGTCCGGCGCCAGGGGCTTGATGCCCTTGGCCGGGTCGCCCTTGATGACGTACTCGGGTACCCACCAACCTTCGGTCGCGCCTTTGACCGTATCGCCCAAGGCGACCACCTTGCCCTCGGCCTCGGCCTTGACCCACACGGGGCTGCGGCCGGCCCATTCTTCGCCGATCACCTGTATGTCGTTGTTGGCCAGGGCGGTTTCCAGGGTAATGGTGGTGCCGGGCAATGTATCGGTCTGCAATCCATAGCCCTTTTCCACGATGACTCGCAGGATATCGGTGATCAGGCTGCCACTTTCCCAATTCAAGTCGGCAAAGTGGATCGGCGCGGTGGCGGCCGACACCGGAAGGGGTGAAACCAACACAGCGAAGGTGGCCCAGGCAGCCAGCCACTGTCGAACTCGTTTCATGCTTTGCACCTCATGCCAGATACCGCAATAGCTGAACGGCCCTGCGTAACCGAACGCAAGCCCCTGAATAGTTCAGTCAATTGACTGTAGCCGAGGTTCCAGCGAGTTCTTGCGAAACTGTCAGTGGTGTGGGCGCACAGGCTGCGAAACGGTCACTCGCTGGCCTTGAAAGTCACCAGCTCGCCCTTGCGCCACTTGGCGGCCTTGGCGGTCACCGCCTTCAAGGTCTTGGTCAAGCCTTCCTGCAACTGTTCGTTGGCCGCAAACACGGTCACCACACTGTGGCCTTCCTTGAACAGGATGGCATGACCACCGGGGGTCGTGACGAAGGCGTAATCGCCCAGGCCATAGACCGTCAGCTTGATTTCGCGAAAGCGGATTTCAAACTTGCCACCTTCGCGACTGGGCAATACCGCCGCACGAAAATGATCCCCCACCTTGAGTTCAAGCCTGGGCTTGTCATCGACCACCAGGGCCGACTCGGTGTCGATTTCGGCGACATAAATACCTTCGGCGGTCTGCTCGGTGATGTAGACGAAACGTGACTGGAATTGTTTGACCAGTTTTGCCCGCAGGTCACCAAGTACAAACAACGCATGCATGTCGAGATTACTTACTGCCAAGGAAACATCCCCATTTTTGAAAAAGACCCGCCCTGCGCAAAGGACGGACCACGAGAACCCGTACCGACTGTAGTGTCGTAATGGACCTGTCACTGAAATTCGAAATGAACGGCGCGCCCCTGTCCCGGGCCGAGAGCAGACTAAAGGTTGCCGCTCTCGCCGTCTTTCCCGGGGGGTCGCCAGAGGCTGAAGGAAAACACCACTCTGAGCATCGGAAAAGATGGGACTACTAACTTTAGGGAAATTTCTCACTTAAAAAAGCATTTTTCTGACATCGAGCCCAAAAAAAATTGCTTTAGATAGGCGCAACCGTCCACACGACGCTGCCGATTCTAGAGTAGCCGAAGGCGTGGAGACTACTCGAAGTACCCGACAATTCGTCGGTAAACCATGAAAAGGAATTCACAATGGCCACTTTCACCACCCACGCCCCATGCATCGTTGAACCAGCCAACAGCCCTGACGGAGCCGATTGCCTGCCAATTTCGTTGATTCAACCGCGTTATCGGGTCGTCTTGGCCGGCAAGTGTTTTTTTCACATTGAAGAAACATCGACTGGACGTGTAAGAGGATTCCGCACCGACCATAACGAGGCTTGCTACCTGGCCAGGCGCCTCGAAAACAGCGCCTGAAACGCATATGTGCCCGTCCATGACTTAACTCAGCCGCCGACAGGCAACTGCTGCCATACTGCCCGCCCAGCGAAGACCGTCGTAAATCGGCGGATCGCGCACCCATAATGGTTTCGAGGAGAAGGCGCGACGTGACGGAATTTGATATTGGCGAGTTTTTTATCCGGGGCGAAGCCAGAGAAGTCGAAGGCGAGTTCCAGGCCGTCATCGTGATGCGTGCCAAGCCACCGTTGACCACCGTCAGTTGCCACCAGGTGGAAAAGGATCGCTGGTTCAAGACTTCGCAGCTCGCGGCCGAGGCGGCCAGGGAAGCAGCCAGGGCGTTGAAGGCCGCCGTGGATGAAGGGGCCTTGAAAGCCTGATTCCAATCGAACTCCTGATGACCGCTTGCCTCAGATAAAGGTAAGCACCGAGGCGCCATGACGGCGTCCCACCCAAAGGAGACCTCCATGGAACAACCTTCCCACGAACTCAGCACCCTGTTCGACCAACTCGGCCTGCCCTCGGACGGCAACGCCATCGACGATTTCATCGTCGCACACCCATTGGCTCCGGAGATCAAGCTGGTGGAGGCCGACTTCTGGTCGGACCAGCAAAAAGACCTGCTGCGCGAATGGCTGCTGGCCGACGGCGAAGAGGCGGTGCTGGTGGATCAACTGAATGTGCGGCTGCACGACGGTAAATAATCAACCAAGCTGCATTGAACCCTGTGGCGAGGGGATTTATCCCCGCTGGGCTGCGCAGCAGCCCTGAAGCCTGAGGGTGCGGGGTGTCAGTATGAATGGAGTTGCAGCTTGGGGTTGCTGCGCAACCCAACGGGGATAAATCCCCTCGCCACAAAGGCGTCCTGCCACATCGATGCCGTTTCGGCCTAACGCGGTTTCTCAGGCTTATAACCCAACCGCAAGCCTCCCCAATGACGCCCCTTGAGCATGATCGGCACGGAGAGATCGTGCATCAGTTCTCCCGTGTCGCGGGTGTAGGTCTGGAGCAATACGGGCTGTTGGTGGCTGCCGCAGCGGATCCCGGTGCGATCGGAGAATTTGCGCTTGGTGCGATTATTCAGCGTGTCCACCTGGGGATCGCCGGTCAGTGGCTGGCTGAACACCTTGTTGTGGGTCGGCACGTAGCCCTGCTGGGTGCAGGCAATCGCAAACACCAGCCCCTCGTGGCGGGCGAGCAAGGGCTCTTGGATCCCCGGCAGGACCTGGTCGGTGTAACGGTCGAAACGGGTCTGGAACTTGGCCGGTTGGGTATTGGGGATCGGCTGGTAATTACGGTCGAAGAGATCCTCCAGGCTGACACGGCCCTCGTCGATGTCCGCCTCGAACTGCGCGGCGATCTGGCTCGCCCCTTCCCGCGCCAGGTCGTATACCCGCTGGTGATAATCGTCGAGCCCCACCTCGGCCAGGCGTTCGCTGATGGTTTCGGCCTGGCCTTCCATCTGCACCGCCGCCTCGGCCAGGCGCTGGGTCTGCTGGTCGCTGATGGACAGGTCGCTGCGCATCTGCTCGATGGCGTGGAACAGGCTGTCGAGCTGTTCGCGGTTGGTGTCGGTGCCCTGGGCGATGGCGCTGACCTGGGTCTCGACCCCTTCTGCAAGCCTGGCAATGTTTTCCAGATGCTGGCCGGTGTGCTCCACCTGCTGCACGCCGCTGTCCAGGTCAGCGGCCAATTGACGGATCTGCTCCACCACCTGGGTCGTGCGCTGCTGGATGTCGGCCACCATCACCCCGACTTCGCCGGTCGCCGCGGCGGTGCGCCCGGCCAGGCCGCGGACCTCATCGGCCACCACCGCGAACCCACGGCCATGCTCACCGGCCCGGGCCGCCTCGATGGCCGCGTTCAGCGCCAGCAGGTTGGTCTGGCTGGCAATCGATTGGATCACCAGGCTGACTCGCTGGATTTCATCGCTGCGTACGCTCAAGGCTTCGATCAACTCACGGCTGTCATTGGCGCGCTGGCTGAGCTGGTGCATGCGGCTGATGGACTCCACCAGTTCGCTGCGCCCGGCCACACTGCTGCGATGGGCCTCGCTGGCAGCGCCCAAGGCCTGCTGGCTGAGTTGCGAAGTGGCCTGTTCGGTGGCGATCATCGATTCGGCATTGCTGACGATCTGCGCCGCCGCATCGAGTTGGGACTGGACCTTGCCGGCCAGTTGCTTGACCGAATAGGCGACGCCGGCCGCCGACAGGGCGTTATGGCTGGTGGTGTAGGACAGGTCGCGGGTCAGCTCGGCCAATGTGTCGGTCGTGGCGACGGGTGCCGCGGCCACGCGCGAACGCAGGCGCGGCAACCAGACGATGAGCATGACCAGCGGCAGGCCCAGGTACAGCGACCAGCCGCCCAGGGCCATGCCGCACAGCAGCAAGGCCAGGGCGAGGCTCTGCAAGGTCGGCGTCAGCCAGCGCGCCGCGCCTTTTGTCACAGGTTCCGAGGCCGGCACCGCACCCGCCAGCGTTCCGTCTGTCGCCATGTTCGTCACCCACACTCTCGTTGTTATGACCGCATTAAACGCCACTACCGAGCCATTATCCATGGTCCATTAGTCGTGTTCTTGCAGCAGGTCAACGGAAGTAGACGAACAGCCACGGGCGAAAGCAAAAGATCGCGGCCTTCGTCAAAAGGTCGCGATCTTTTTTCGGAAAACGCGAATCAGGCCTGACGCTGGTGCTTGTCGATCTGTTCGTGACGTTCCTGGGCTTCGATGCAGTACTTGGTGGTCGGGCTGATCAGCAGGCGCTTGAGGCCGATCGGCTCGCCGCTGTCGTCGCACCAGCCGAAGCTGTCGTCGTTGATACGGTCCAGGGCCTGCTCCAGTTGAGGCAGCATGCGCTGATCGCGATCGATGGCGTTGACCAGCCAGGTACGCTCTTCTTCTACGGAAGCAGCGTCCGCCGGGTCGGCCGGGGTGTCCAGGCTCTCAATGGCGATTCGGTTCTGTTCGATGCGCTCGTGGGTTTCGACCTTCATGTTCTGCAACAGCTTGGTGAAGAAAGCCAGCTGCTCGGCATTCATGTAGTCATCCGCCGGCATGGCCAGCAACTTTTCCTTTGTCATTGATTTCTCTATAAAAAAACGTGCATTAAGGCGAATTATGGAGCGTCCCGCAGCGCAGCTGCCACGCTCATCGGGAAAGGCGCCGTCTATTCCAAGCGCCACCCGGCACTCAATTTACGAGGGGCGGCAGTCTAAGGCCGAGTCGAGGCCTCAGCAACTGAAAACATAGGGAAAATGTCCGACAACCCCCTCAAATGTTCTCTGACAGGCTTTTGGCAGTCATCGGAGTGCGTTTATAACAAGAAATTCGCTGCAATAGCTGTATTAAGAAGACAAATGGCAACGCCACGCGGGTCAGGCGTGGCGCTTTGTCGCAACCTCAGGGGATTCAGCGCTTGAGTTTGCGCTTGTTGCGGTACTGATCGATGACCACCGCCACCACGATGATCAAGCCCTTGATGATGTCCTGGATATAGGCATCGACGCCGACGAAGGTAAAGCCGCTGGCCATCACCCCGAGGATCAGCGCCCCGATCACGGTCCCGGTGATGCGCCCCACCCCGCCCGCCAGGCTGGTGCCGCCGATCACCGCCGCCGCAATCGCGTCCAGCTCATAGGACATGCCCATGCCCGCCTGCCCGGTCGCCGCTCGCGCCGAAGCCACCACACCGGCCAAGCCCGCCAGCAACCCGGCAATGCTGTAGACGATCACCAGGTGGCGCTTGACGTTGATGCCCGAGGTCCGCGCCGCCTGCATGTTGCCGCCAATGGCGTAGGTGTACTTGCCGTACTTGGTGTAGCGCAGGGCGATGTGGAAGATCACCGCCACCACCAGGAAGATGATCACCGGCATGGCGCCATGGCCGATGGCGGTGTACGAATCGGACAACATGCTCACCGGCTGGCCTTCGGTGTAGTAGCGCGCCAGGCCACGGGCCGAGACCATCATGCCGAGGGTGGCAATGAACGGCGGGATGCCGGTAATGGCAATGATGCTACCGTTGATCGCCCCGGCCAGCAGCCCCACCCCGAGCCCCGCCACCACCGGGATCCACACCGGCAAATCCGTCAGCGAGGGAAACACCGCCCGGGCGAAGTCCGAGGTCTGGGCCAGGCTGGCGGCGATCATGGCCGACAGCGCCAGCACCGAGCCGGACGACAAGTCGATACCGGTGGTGATGATCACCTGGGTCACGCCGATGGCCAGCAGGCCGATGATCGACACTTGCAGGATCATCAACACCAGGCGCTGGGAGTTCATCAGGAAACTCTGGTCACGCATGATCCAGCCGAACATTTCGAACACCAGGCCGATGCCGATCAGCACCAGGAAGATGCTCAGTTCCGTCGGCAGGCGCCGCCGGGACCTGGTCGGTGCTGCCGCAGGTTTGTTTTCCAGTATCGCGTTCATAGCCATTCACCTTTTTTATCTGTTCGCTCCCGCCGGGCGTAGGAGCTGGTAGGAGCTGGTAGGAGCTGTCGAGTGCAACGAGGCTGCGATCTTTCCCCAGACACTTGAATCTCAAGCGAAAGATCAAAAGATCAAAAGATCAAAAGATCAAAAGATCAAAAGATCAAAAGATCGCAGCCTTCGGCAGCTCCTACAGCAGCTCTACAGCCGTTCCTACAGTGGCGAGTTCCTATTTATCAGGACAGCCCCGAAGCCAGTTGCATCACTCGTTCCTGGGTCGCTTCGCTGCGGTCGAGGGTGCCCATCAGGTCACCTTCGTGCATCACCATGACCCGGTCGCTCATGCCCAATACTTCCGGCAGTTCCGAGGAAATCATGATCACCGCCATGCCTTCGCTGGCGAGGTAGGAAATCAGCCGATAGATCTCGGCCTTGGCGCCCACATCGATGCCGCGGGTCGGCTCGTCGAGAATCAGGATGCGCGGGTTGGTCATCAGCCAGCGCGCCAGCAGCGCTTTCTGCTGGTTGCCGCCGGACAAGGTGTCGATGCACTGTTCCAGCGACGGGGTCTTGACCCGCAGCTTCTTGCACATGTCCTCACACAAGGCGCGCAGGGCTTTCTGCTGGATGAAACCGTTGCCGACGTAATGGGGCAGCACCGCCATCTCCATGTTCTCCAGCACCGACAGGCACGGGAACAGGCCGCTGAGCTTGCGGTCCTCGGTCAACAGCGCGAAGCCCTTCTCGATGGCCATGTGCGGGTCGCTGATGCGCACGGGTTGGCCGTCCAGCCGGATCTCGCCGCCAGTGCTCGGGGTTACGCCGAAAATCGCCTCGGCCACGTTGGTCCGGCCCGAGCCCATCAACCCGGCGATGCCCAGGATCTCCCCGGCATGCAGGTCGAAGGACACGCCTTTGAAAATGCCGTCCAGGCTCAGGTCGCGCACCGACAGCACCAACTCACCGATGGGTTGCTCCCGCACCGGGAACAACTGGCTCAATTCACGCCCGACCATCATCGAAATCAGGCTATCGCCATCCATGCTGTCGGCCCGTTGCAGGCCGATGTAGGCACCGTCGCGAAACACCGCCACTTCATCGGCGATGGCGAACACTTCGTTCATCTTATGGGTGATGTAGATAATGCCCTTACCCTGGGACTTGAGGTCGGCAATGATCGAGAACAGGTGGGCGACTTCGGTCTCGGTGATGGCCGAGGTCGGCTCGTCCATGATCAGGATGTCGGAGTCATACGAGACGGCCTTGGCAATCTCCACCATCTGCCGCTCGGCGATGCTCAGGTTGCCCACCTGCTCCTCGGGATCGAGCTTGATGCGCAGGCGCTCCAGCAGCCGGGCGGTGCAACGGTGCATCTCGCCATGGTCGACCATGTGCAGGCCGTTGAGCTGCTCGCGGCCGATCCAGATGTTTTCGGCGATGCTCATGTGGGGCATCAGGTTCAGTTCCTGATGGATCATCGCGATGCCGGCCTGCAACGCCGCCAGCGGCGTGTCGAACCTCACAGGCTTGCCGCGCAGGCGCAGCTCACCGGCGTCGGGCTGGTAGATGCCGGCGATGATCTTCATCAAGGTGGATTTGCCCGCACCGTTCTCGCCCATCAGGGCCAGCACGGAACCGGGGCGTACCCGCAATTGAACATCGGACAGGGCCACCACACCGGGAAAGCCCTTGCTGACATTGACGACTTCCAGCAGGTACGGCTCATCAAGTGATACATCCGGCTGGAAAGTCATGGCCGGGGCGCTCGAAGCAGTCGCTGAAGCGAACATGATCAGGTACTCCCTCGGCAAGGTCGGCGTTGCAACCTTGCCTGCTTATTATTGTGGTGGGACCGGGTTGAACGTCACTTGAACTGATCGACGTTTTCCGGCGTGATCAGGCGGTACGGCACCCAGACGGCCTGCTCGACCGGCTGCTTCTTGACCATTTTCACCGCCGTGTCGATCGAGCCATCGGCCTGGCCCTTGGCGTCCTGGAACACCGAGACCGCCATTTCGCCTTTCTTGATCGCGTTCAAACCGTCCGGCGTGCCATCGACCCCGGCAATCAATACCGTGCCCGGCTTAGTGCCCACTTGCTTGAGTGCCATGGCGGCGCCGATGGCCATCTCGTCGTTGTTGGCCACCACCGCCTGGAACTCGCGTCCCTGGGTCAGCCAGTCGTTGACCAGGGTCATGCCCTTGTCGCGCAACCAGGTGCCGGTCTGTTCCTGTTCGATCTTGATGCCCGGGTACTTGGCCAGCACATCCTTGACGCCCTTGGTGCGGTTGGTGGTGGAGTTGTTGGCCAGGTCACCCAGCAGGATCACGATGTTGCCCTTGCCACCCATCTTCTCAGCCAGGTACTGCATCTGCATGCGCCCGGCTTCCAGGTCGTCGGAGGCCACGGTGACCACTCCTTCCGGTAACTTCGGTTCGTCCGGGCGGCGGTTGACGTACACCAGCGGGATGCCGGCCGCCACGGCGGCCTTGGTGATGCGCTGGGTCGCGGCGGTGTCCACCGGGTTGACGATGAGCGCATCGACCTTCTGGCTGATGAAGCTTTCCACCTGGCTCAACTGCTTGACCACATCGCTGCGGGCGTCCTCGAACTGCAGGGTGACGCCGTCCGGCAGGGACTTGGCTTTCTTGTCCATGGATTCGCGCAGGTAGGTCAACCAGGTGTCATCGAACTGGGACATGCTGACGCCGATCTTCAGGTCCGCCAGGGCAGCGCCGCTGGTGAGCATCAACGACAGGGCCAGCGAGGCGATACGGGTCTTGGTCTTCATGAACGGTCTTTCTCCACTTTTTTGTTGGTTTTATGGATAAGGCGTAGCGGATCAGGAACGGGGCAAACGCACGATGGGCGCGCCGGGCATGCAACAGACCACGGCGCCGTTGCGCTGGATACACAGGGATTCGAACAAGGGAAAGACTGCGGACAGACGCAGTAGACGTGGCAGGTGAAACGCAGAGCGGCTGAAGGTTTTCATCGACGGTACCTAGCTGTGTTTCTTGTTTTTGTTTCGTCTGTCGTCCGTTCAAGACTGGCTTGGCGGAAGACAAACAGGATTGTCGGTAACCTGGAATCGACTTTATTGGAAAATATTTTCCATATCAACCTGTTTTAGAATTTTATTCGTTTTTTATTCCATGACCCACCGGCGTGGACAACCGCACCACTTCGCCCTGCCCGGCACTCTGCCTGGCAGCGTCGAGGATGCGGGTGGTCGCCAGCGCATCACGGGCCTCCACGGGCAGCGGGCTAGTGCCCTGGAACGCGGTTTGCAGGTGTTGGTAGAACGCCAGCCAGCAGCCACGTTCCGAGGTCACTCGCTCGCGCTCGGTGCCATGTTCGAACCAGCCCCAGCGCCGATGTTCCTCAGCCCCCCAGCGCTCGCCCTCGGTCGCCGGGCTCAACCCGGCCAATGCCTGGGCCTCCTGCCCGTCCAAGCCGTCGACGGTGTAGCAGCCCTGGGTGCCGTTGACCCGGAAACGTGGGCGCGGAGCGTTTTGCACGCAATTGCCGCTCAGGTGAGAGATCACGCCGCTGGCATGGGTCAAGGACATGAAGAAGCCGTTGTCGAACACCTGGCCTGGCTGACGGTAGTCCAGCTCGGCGTAGACCCTGGTCACTGGCCCGAACAATTGCAGCGCCTGGTCCACCAGATGGCTGCCGAGATCGCGCAGGAATCCGCCACCGCTACCTTTCCCCACCGACGTTGGCGAATAGCGCTCGACACTGGATTCAAAACGAATGACCTGGCCCAAGGCGCCGGATGCCAGCAGCTTGCGCAGGGTCAGGAAATCCGAATCCCAGCGACGGTTCTGGTACACACAGAGCGGCACATTGCACCGCTCGGCCGCCACCACCATCGCTTCAGCCTCGGCGGCATCGCGGGCAAACGGTTTGTCGCTGACCACGGCCACGCCACGTTCAATGGCTTCCATCACCACGGCCGGGCGGCCGTCCAAAGGCGTGGACACCACCACCGCATCGATGCCCGCCGCCACCAGTTCGGCGAGGGTGTCAAAAGCCTGGACGTGTGGGTAATCACTCGCCAACTGCTGGCGTCGCTCGACGGACCGGGTCACCACGCCGACGAACGTAGCCCCCGGCAAGCTGCTGATCAGCGGCGCGTGAAAGAACCGCCCACCCTTGCCGTAGCCGACTAGCCCGATTCGCATGAAAACTCCTTGTTAATCACTGAATGAATGCAATCGCTGTGGGAGCGGGCTTGCTCGCGAAGACGGCGGTACATTCAACATTGATGTCGACTGACACTCTGCCTTCGCGAGCAAGCCCGCTCCCACAAGGGATTGCGGGTTAGCCATAGAAGGGTGGGCGCTCGGGCAGCTCGACCTTGACGATCTGCCCGCTCTGCTGCGCTTCGACACAGGCATCCGCCGCCACCGCCGCGGCAAACCCATCCCAGGCCGAGGGCCCGCCCACTTGCCCGGCGCGCACGCCGTCGATGAAGGCCTGCAACTCGACGTCATAAGCGGCGATGAAGCGGTCTTTCCAATCCATCAGGATCGCATTGGACAGCTTGGCGCCGCTACGCAGTTGCACCTGGGACGGTTCCGGCAGCTTGGCGATGCCGGTCTCTCCCACCACTTCGCACTGGATGTCATAGCCGTACTGGCAATTGACGAACACCTCGACGTCGATGCGCGTGCCCCGGGCGGTTTCCAACAGGACGATCTGCGGGTCCCGCAAGTGAGCCAGGGCCTTGCTGGTCTTGCGTGGGAACACCACCTGCACCGACACGTAGTCATCGGCCAGCAACCAGCGCAACACATCCAGCTCGTGGATCAGGGTGTCGGTGATCGCCATGTCGGTCTTGTAGTTCTCGCCCACGCGCGGGTTACGGTGGGCGCAGTGCAGCATCAGCGGCTCACCGATCTGGCCGCTGTCGATCACCGCCTTGAGCGCGCGATAGCCTTCATCGTAGGGCCGCATGAAACCGACCTGCACCAGGCGCTTGCCATGGGCCACTTCGGCGTCGACGATCTTGCGGCAACCTTCAGCCGTGACCGCCAGGGGCTTTTCGCAGAACACCGGTTTGCCCGCTGCAATCGCCGCCAGCACGAATTCTTCATGGCTCGGGCCCCAGGAGGTGACAAGGATCGCCTCCACGTCCGGCGCCTTGATCAGCGCATGACCGTCGGGGTAGACCTCGGCGGTCAGCTTGAGATCGGCAACGACATTGGCCGCTTGTTGCAGGTTGATGTCAGTCACCGCCACCACCTGGCTGTTGAGCAAGGTCTGGCTGCAACGACGAATATGGTCCTGGCCGATGGCCCCGGTGCCGATGACGCCCAGCTTCAAAGACATGTAGAACTCCTTTCGTAGGGGGGGTTGGGGCAATCAGTATTGACGGGCCTTGGCCAGTCGTTCGTTGAGGGTCTTGGCGACGGCATCGGTGCGGGCGCTGGTGGAGACTTGCGCCACGCCCACACGCCACCACGACAGGTAGCTGTGAATCATGGTCTTGGGCAGGACCTTGATATCGATCAAGGTGGAGACCGTCTGGCGCCGCGCATCCGCCAGGGCCGCGCGCAGCTCCTCCAGGGTCGTCGCCTTGTAGGTCTTGCAGCCGTAGGCCGCAGCGTTCATGGCGAAGTCCACCGGCACGAAGTCACCGTCGAGCTTGCCGGTGTCCGGGTTGCGGAAACGAAATTCGGTGCCGAAGCTGTCCATGCCATTTCCCATCTGCAAATTGTTGATGCAGCCGAAGGCCATGTTGTCCAGCAGCACCACGTTGATCTTGCGGCGCTCCTGGATCGAGGTCGCCAGTTCCGAGTGCAGCATCATGTAGGAGCCATCACCCACCAGGGCGTACACCTCTTTATCGGGCTCGGCGAGCTTCACACCCAAGGCCGCGTTCACCTCATAGCCCATGCACGAATAGCCGTACTCGACGTGATAGGTGTTCACCCCCTTGCTGCGCCAGGCGCGCTGCAAGTCGCCGGGCAAGCTGCCGGCGGCGGCGACGATAATCGCATCGTCGGCCAGGGTTTCGTTGAGGGTGCCCAGCACACGGCTCTGGGTCAGGCAGGAACCGGTGAGTTCGATGAATTCGCGAAACACCGCCGGGTCCATGTGGTCGTCGATTTCCGGGAGGAAATCCTCGGTTTGATAATCGGCCTGGTAGATCCGATCGACCTCGGCATCCAACTGGGCCTTGGCGTCGGCGATCTGCCCGCCCCATTCAGCGCGATAGTCACCCAGCGCGGCGGACAGTGACTCCAGGCCCGAGCGGGCATCGGCCAGCAGTTGCACGCCGTCGAGCTTCAAGGCGTCGCAGGGGCTGATGTTGAGGTTGAGGAACTGCACGTCCGGCTGCTGGAACAACCATTTGGAGCCGGTGGTGAAATCGCTGTAGCGCGTGCCGATGCCGATGATCAGGTCGGCTTTCTTGGCCAGCAGGTTCGCCGCCAGGCAACCGGTTTCACCGACGCCGCCGACGTTCAGCGGGTGGCTGGACACCACGGCGCTCTTGCCGGCCTGTGTCTCGGCGAAGGGAATGTCGAAACGCTCGGCGAAGGCCTGCAACGCCGCATTGGCCCCGGAATACCGCACGCCGCCGCCACAGATGATCAACGGTCGGCGCTTGCCCTTGAGCAGCGCCAGGGCGTCGCCGAGCATTGCCTCGGTGGCTGGGCGACGGTCGATGCGGTGCACGCGTTTTTGCAGGAAGTAGTCCGGATAATCGTAGGCTTCGGCCTGGACGTCCTGGGGCAGCGCCAGAGTCACCGCGCCGGTTTCAGCCGGGTCGGTGAGCACGCGCATGGCCTGGATCGCCGCGGTCATCAACTGCTCGGGGCGGTTGATGCGGTCCCAGTATTTGCTCACGGCCTTGAAGGCGTCGTTGGTGCTGATGCTCAGGTCGTGGAACTGTTCGATCTGCTGCAGCACCGGGTCCGGCTGGCGACTGGCATAGACATCGCCGGGCAATAACAGCAACGGAATGCGATTGGCCGTGGCGGTGGCCGCGGCGGTCAGCATATTCGCCGCACCAGGGCCCACCGACGAGCTGCAGGCGTAGATCTTGCGCCGCAGGTGCTGCTTGGCAAAACCGACGGCCGCGTGAGCCATGCCCTGTTCGTTACGGCCCTGATGGACCACCAGGTCGCCGCTGTCCTGCTCCAGCGCCTGGCCCAGGCCCAGCACGTTGCCATGGCCGAAAATGGTAAAGACCCCGGCGACGAACTTGCTCTGGACGCCATCGACCTCGACGTATTGGTTATCGAGGAATTTCACCAGGGCCTGGGCCATGGTCAGTCGTGTTGTGGTCATGCTTGCACCTTTTTTTGGAATGCACATCTTGCGGCTGGCCCAAATCTCCTGTGGGAGCGGGCTTGCTCGCGAAAGCGGTGTGCCAGGCGAAATCGATGTTGAATGTGCCACCGCCTTCGCGAGCAAGCCCGCTCCCACATGGGGTCTGCGCCAGACCAACAATCGTGTCAGGCCTGGGGATTGCGCAGGTGATTCATGCTCGCCCCCAACGCCTGGCGAATGTCGGCCAGTTCGTGGACGCTCTCGGCAAACGGCTCGAAGGACAGGTAGCCCTCATACCCCCCGGCCCGCAGCGCCTCGATCTGCGCGGCATTGCCGAGAATGTCAGCCGCACCCACCAGCACCCGGTGGCCGTCACGAATGGTCGCCAAGGGGGCCTGGGCATCTTCGACGCCGGAGATGTGCACCAGCCCGGTCAGTTCGGGAAAGAACGCCTGCTCCCCTGCCAGATGATGGTGAAAGGTGTCGTGCACCAGGCGGAACACATCCAGCCCGCCAATGGCCTGGATCGCGTCCACTGCCGTGCGCTTGCGCCGCAGCGAGCACTCTTCGAAACCCAGAGGCTCGATGAAGCCGTAGATGCCAAAGGCGCGCAGGATCGGTGCCAGTTCGCTAAGGGCCGTACGCAGCCCTGTGGCGCGCTCGGCTTCGCTGCGCGAGTCGGCGCGGTCATTGAGCGGGCACATCACCAGCCCTTCGGCGCCGCATTCGCGGGCGTAGTCGGCCAACCTCACCGCTTGGGTCCGACGCTCCTCGTTCCACACGTCGAAGGGGTAAAGGGCATTGATCGACAACACCTTGATGCCCCTTTCCTCACATAACTCGCGCACCCGACCGGGCGGCATGCCGTCTTCGATCTCCACACCCTTCAGATCGTTGCGGATCTCGATGGCATCGGTTCTCAACGCCAGCGCCAGGTCGATGAACTCGGGCAGTGACAGGCGCGGTGCAACCATTCGGTTCAAGGCAAAACGCAGGGGCTTGTTCATTGTTATTCTCCCTCCGGCACTTGTAAAAAACGGGTTATTGAGCAGTCGGCATGCTGAACTCGGGCCCCTTGGCGATGCTGTCGGGCCAGCGCTGCATCACGCTTTTGTAGCGGCTGTAGAAGCGCAGCCCTTCTTCGCCGTAGGCATGGTGATCGCCGAACAGCGAACGCTTCCAGCCGCCAAAGGAATGCCAGGCCATGGGCACCGGGATCGGCACATTGATGCCCACCATGCCGACCTTGATGTTGCGAGCGAACGCCCGGGCGATGCCACCGTCACGGGTGAAGCACGACACGCCGTTGCCGAACTCATGGGCGTTGATCAGCGCCACCGCCGTGGCGAAGTCCGGCACACGGACAATCCCCAGCACCGGCCCGAAAATCTCTTGCTGGTAGATGCTCATCTCAGCGGTGACCTGGTCGAACAGCGTCGCCCCGACAAAGAACCCCAGCTCGGCCCCCGGCACCTTGAAACCACGGCCATCGACGATCAGGCGCGCGCCCTCGGCCACGCCGGCGTCGATGAAACCTTCCACCTTGGCCTTGTGCTCGGCGGTGACCAGCGGCCCCATATCGGTGCCGGGCTGCTGGCCGTTGCCGATCTTCAGTTGATCAATACGGGGCAACAGTCTGGCAATCAATTCATCCCCCACATCACCCACCGCCACGGCGATGGAAATCGCCATGCAGCGTTCGCCGGCCGAGCCGTAGGCCGCCCCGATCAACGCATCCGCGGCCTGGTCGAGATCGGCATCGGGCATGACGATCATGTGGTTCTTCGCCCCGCCCAGGGCCTGGACACGCTTGCCGTGCGCCGTGCCTTGCTGGTGGATGTACTCAGCGATCGGTGTGGAGCCGACAAAGGAAATCGCTTCGATGTCCGGGTGCTGCAACAGCGCATCCACCGCCACCTTGTCGCCTTGGACGACGTTGAACACGCCATCCGGCAGGCCGGCTTCCGTCAGCAAGCGGGCCATCAGCAAACTGGCGGACGGATCACGCTCCGAAGGCTTGAGGATGAAGCAGTTACCGGCAACCAGCGCCAGGGGAATCATCCACAGCGGCACCATCACCGGGAAATTGAACGGCGTGACCCCAGCGCATACGCCCAGGGGCTGGCGCAGGTTCCAGTTGTCGATGCCGCCACCGATGTTGTCGCTGAAATCGGTCTTGAGCAGGTTCGGCGCACCGCAGGCGTACTCGACGATCTCGATGCCCCGGGTGACTTCACCGTGGGCGTCGGACAGCACCTTGCCGTGTTCACGGCTGATGATCTGCGCCAGTTCGTCGTGATGCCGATCGAGCAATTCCTTGAACTTGAACATCACCCGCGAACGACGCAGGGACGACTGCTCGGACCAGCCCGGGAACGCCGCCAGCGCCGAAGCCACCGCCGCGTCGACAGTGCCCGGTTCGGCCAGGGCCACCCGGGCCTGCACCGCGCCGGTGGCCGGGTTGAAGACATTGCTCAGGCGCGCGTTGTCGCTGGCCTGCACTCGACCGTTGATGTAATGGCCTACTATCGGGGCGTCGCTCATTGTTCTTGTTCTCCCTGCGTATGTATGGGGTCAGAGATCCAGCAGCCAGCTGTGCTGCGGATCGTTATGGAATTGCCAGACCCGCTTCGGGCCGGCCATGACGTTCAGGTAATACGACTCGTACCCGTAGGGCACACTGACCGGGTGATAACCCTTGGGTACCACCACCAGGTCACTGTTTTCCACCGCCATGGCCTGGTCGATGCTGCGATCGTCGGTGTAGACCCGCTGGAACACGAAGCCTTGGGACGGGTTGACCTGGTGGTAATAGGTCTCTTCGAGAAAGCTCTGGTGTGGCAGGTCGTCGGTGTCGTGCTTGTGTGGCGGGTAACTCGAAGAGTGTCCCGACGGCGTGCGCACTTCCACCACCAGCAGCGAGTGGGCCGGTTCGCTGTCCGGCAGAATGTCGCAGACATAACGGGTGTTGGCGCCCTTGCCGCGCACGCTGCGTTTCATGCTCTCCGGGCGGATCAGCCGTGGGCCGTATTCGTTACGCGCCGAACCTGGCGCGGCACACACCGCCACCTGCACATCGCTCAGGGCAGTGACCTGGGCCTGGCTGCCCGGTGGCAGGTAAGCGGCATAGGGTGACTTGTCCTCGAACACCGACTGGCGATCACCCAGGTTGTCCCAATCGAAGGCGCCCTGCCCCGGCGCTTCGCCCTTGAGACTGATGCGACCACTGAGCAGCACCAGGCACAGCTCCTGGTCCCCGGCGGCCACCGGCAGGGTTTCACCCAGGCCCAGGCGGTAGGCGGCGAACCCGACGTATTCCAACTCACCCGCTGGCAACTGGACCATGGTTCGGCCGCTGGGATGGCTCTTGATCAACAGGCTCATGACGCACTCCTTTCCAGCAAGGCACGCAGAGTGTCGTAACCCTTCTTGGCGTAGGCATAACTCGGCGCTACGGCGGGATCCTGCTCGGCTTCCACCACCAGCCAGCCTTGGTAGTCGGCGGCCAGCAGCACATCGAGCAACGCGGCAAAGTCGATGTCACCATCTCCCGGCACGGTGAAGGTGCCGTTGATGATGCAGTCGGGGAAGCTCCAAAGGTTATTGCGCGCCAGTTGCACCACCGGCTTGCGCACGTCCTTGAAATGCACATGGCAGATCCGTTCGATGTGTTTGCGCAGCACCTGCAACGGTTCGCCACCGCCCATGTAGCAGTGACCCGAATCGAACAACAGGCCCACTTCGCTACCGGTCAGGGCCATCAATTTGTCGATGTCCGCGGGTGACTCGACATAAGCGCCCATGTGGTGGTGATAGACCAGGCGCACGCCTTGGGACAAGGTGAAGCGCGCCAGTTCGGTGAGTTTGTCAGCGTAGGCTTGCCAGGCTTCGTCGGTGTGAAAACGCGGCCGCTCGACCAATGGAATGCGTTGGCCTTGAATGGAGTCGGCGACCTCGCCGTACACCAGCACGTTGGCGCCGTTCTGCGCCAACAGCTCGACGTGGCTGGCGATGGCGTCGATCTCCTGCGCCGCCGAGCGCCGGGCCAGGCGACTGGAATACCAGCCGGAGACCAGCGCCAGGTCATACGGCCGCAGCACATCGCCGACGCCCTTGGCGTCCTTGGGGAACTTGCCGTTGAGCTCGAAGCCTTCGTAGCCGATGGCTTTGCCTTCACTCAGCGCGGTACTCAACGGCGTCTCGCCGCCCAGCGATGGCAAGTCGTCGTTGCTCCAGGAAATCGGGTTGATGCCAATTCGAATAGCGGGCATGGCTGCACCTTTTATTGTTCTCAAACTGAATATCGAAAACCATTTGTGAATACATCACTGTGGCGAGGGGATTTATCCCCGCTGGGCTGCGAAGCGGCCCCAAACTCTGGCAACGCGGTGTGTCAGGCAATTTACATTCAGCCGTCAAGGGGCCGCTTCGCAGCCCAACGGGGATAAATCCCCTCGCCACAAAGGCCTTGTAACGCCATCACGCCCGCGCAGCACGCCAGGCCTCGATCAGCTCCACAAACCGGCCCTGCACCTGTTGGATCAGCGTTTCATCATCGATTTCCCCGGCCAGCCAGGCCCGGCTCGGTTCCTGGAAGATCGTGCGGCCCACGGCAAAACCGCGGCAAGTGCTGCTCTGGCTGGCCTGGCGAAACCCTTCGGCCAACGCGGCGGCCGGGGCGTTGAGGCCCAGCAGCACCACGCCACGGCAATACGGGTCGCGCTGTTGGATCAGCTCATCGAGCTGCTGCCACTCATCCGCGCCCTGGGCTTCGATCTTCCACCACGCCGGAAAGATGCCCAGGTTGTAGAGGCGCTTGAGAGCGCGATAGAGCACATCCGGGTGCGGTGATGGATGATCCTTGGGCGGAATGACTTCCAGCAGCAATTCATGACCGCTGGCCTGGGAGGCCTTGTACAACCCCATCAATTGCGCCTCTTGCTCCAGGCGCAGCAGCGGTTCGTCGTCCGGGTGAAATTGCACCAGGCACTTGATGATCTGCTCCTGGGGCCAGGCGATCAGGTTGCTGCCAATGGAGCGCCCGTGTTCGAAAGCCAGTGGCCGCGAACCCTGCACTTCCACCGGCCGTGCCACCCACCAGCCGCGGCCAGTGGCAGCGTTCAGCGAATCCTGGCCAAAGCGCTGGTCGGCCAGCAGACCGACATCAGCCTCGATGCCCTGGTGCCGCAGGTCGGCTTCGACCCGCGCCACCGCCTGGATGAACAGTTGCTTGAGTTCGCCGATGCTGCTCAACGCGCGGCCGCCCTTCTGGGCCAGCTCCACCAGTTGTCCGCGATGGTCGAAGGCGAAGATGAACAGCTGTTTCCAGGTCTTGCGGGGCACGCTGACCTGATGCAGGCGTTGCAGCACGACATCCTGGTCCGGCCGGGTGATGGGCACCGGGCTGTCGAACAAATAGTCGAGTTCAGCCCGGGTCGGCATTGCCGGGGCGCAGGCATGGCGCGACACCACCAACCCACCGCAGGCATTGGCCAACTGGCAGCAGCGTTCATCGCTGGCATCCTCCAGCCAGCCGGCGAGAAATCCGGACATGAACGCATCGCCGGCGCCCAGTACATTCAAGACTTCGACCCGCACGCCAGGGTAAATGGCGCCGTCTTCGAGCCGGGCCGGAATGGCACCATGGATCACCGTGCAACCCTGGGGGCCTAGCTTGACCACCAAGGTCGCCGCCGTCAGCGAGCGTACGGTACGCAGCGCGGTCAGCAGATCTTCACTGCCGCCGGCGATGAGAAATTCTTCTTCGGTGCCGACGATCAGATCGAAACGCGGCAGGATGCTCTGCACGTGCTGGCTGACTTTCTGGTCGGCCACAAACCGCGTTTCCCCATCGGCCTTGCCCGCCAAGCCCCAAAGCACTGGCCGGTAATCGATGTCGAGGACTCGCTTGACCTGATGTTTTTGCGCATAGTCCAGCGCCTGGATACTGGCCTTGTAGACGCCGTCGGTGGAGAAATGCGTGCCGGTGATCAGCAACGCCTTGCTGGAAGCAATGAAGGTTTCGTCGATGTCTTCGGCGCGCAACGCCATGTCGGCGCAGTTTTCCCGGTAGAACACCAGGGGAAAGGTTTCCCGGTCCTTGATCCCCAGCAGGACCATGGCCGTCAGGCGTTCGGGATCGACCTTGATGCCACTGACATCGCAGCCTTCGCGGGCCAGGGACTCCACCAGGAAGCGGCCCATGTGGTCATCGCCTACCCGGCTCAACATCGCCGACCTGAGGCCCAGGCGCGCCGTGCCGAACGCGATGTTGGCCGAGGAACCGCCAAGGTATTTGGCGAAGCTCGAAACATCTTCCAGGCGCGCGCCGACTTGCTGCGCGTAGAGGTCGACGCCCAGGCGTCCCAGGCAAATCACATCCAATTGACGCCCACTGGCAAAACGAGTCTGGCCCATGCTGGCTCCTGTTATTTTTATCAGCCTGCGCTTGTCGCCGACACCGGCGCCAACGCTGTTGGTGAATGCAGACTAAAACGAGCAGCGCGCAACAATCAATAATTATTCTATAAATTTTTTATGTGGAATATTTTTTCCAACTCACCACAACCAAAGCGAACCAGACGCAGTGCATCGTTTCAGCATCTGCTGCAACATTTGTCCGCCCATGATTTTCCCTGCGCCTACGCTGTAGACTGCGAGCAGCCAACCTATTGTCGAGGGCCGGCCTTTTTTCGGGCCGCCCTATAAGAACAAGCCAGAAGGATTTTCTATGACCCGCCCCGATGATCTGCCGGCGCCGTCCGAGAGCGCGTCCGAACCCGCCCTCCCGAGCCCACCGATCAATGCCGAGCGCCTGCTGCAACTGATCACCGACGAATACGAAAGCCTGCCGCGTCAGCTCAAGCGCATCGCCAGCTACATGAGCCAGCAGAGCGACCGGATCATGGTCGACCGCATCAGTGACATCGCCCGGGAATGCGAAGTGCACCCCTCGGCCATCGTCAGGTTTTCCCAGCGCTTCGGCTTCAGCGGGTTCAGCGAAATGCAGGCGTTGTTCCGCGAGGCCTACACCCACAAGACCACGCCGGTGCAGAACTATCAGCAGCGCATCCGCAGCATGATCGCCAACAAGTCGCAGAAAGCCAGCGGCGGCGACCTGGCCCGTGAGTGCGTCAATGCGACCCTGTCGGGCATCGAGCGCCTGGGGTTGGAGCTGGACGACCAGGCGTTCGAAAAGGCCGTGGACCTGGTGGTCAATGCCGACAATATCTACGTGGTGGGCGTACGCCGCTCGTTCGCGGTCGCCGATTACCTGGTCTACAACCTGCAACACACCAACAAACGCATTCACCTGGTATCCGGCCTGGGGGGCAGCTACCGCGAGCAGATGCGCAGTGTGCGGGCCAACGACCTGGTCATCGCCATCAGCTTTACGCCCTACGGCAAGGAAACCCAGCACTGCCTGCGCATTGCCCAGCATCACCAAGCCAAGACCCTGATCATCACCGACAGCAACCTCTCGCCCCTGGCCAAGCGGGCCAACGCAGTGTTGCTGGTGAACGAAGGCAGTTCGTTCGCCTTTCGTTCGTTGAGCGCCACGTTGTGCCTGTGCCAGGCGTTGTTCATCGCCGTGGCTTACCGGCTGGAACTCAAGGTCGATGAGATCCATGAACAGGTCGGGTTCGAGGATTAACGCCCGCAAGATTTCCTGAAGGAGACGTCATGAAACTGATCGGCATGCTGGACTCGCCCTACGTGCGACGTGTCGCCATTTCCGCCAAGTGCCTGGGGGTTGCCCTGGAACACGAGTCCGTTTCGGTGTTCAGGCATTTCGAACGGTTCCAGCGCATCAACCCGGTGGTCAAGGCCCCGACCCTGGTGCTGGACGATGGCAACGTGCTGATGGATTCAACGTTGATCATCGACTACCTCGAGGCCTTGGCCGCGCCGGGAAAAAGCCTGATGCCGGTCGACAGTGGGCAACGGCTGCGCACACTGCGCCTGATCGGCCTGGCCCTGGCGGCGTGCGAGAAGTCGGTGCAGATCTACTACGAACGCAACCTGCGGCCGACAGAAATCCAACACGCCCCCTGGGTCGAACGTGTGGAAGGCCAACTGGCGGCGGCCTATGGCATGCTCGAACAGGAACTGGCGAAACAGCCACTGGCCACCGATGGCACACTCGATCAGGCGGGCATCACCTTGGCAGTGGCCTGGAGCTTCACCCACCTGGTGGTGTCGGACCAGGTGCAGGGCAAGTCATTCCCATCGATCAGCGCGTTCACCGCCTATGCCGAAGGGCTGGAGGCGTTTGTCAGCACCCCGATGGAATAAGCGCAGGGTTCCGATTCACCCTGGATCCCTGTGGGAGCGAGCTTGCTCGCGATAGCGGTGTACCAGTCAACATGGATACTGACTGACCTGACGCCATCGCGAGCAAGCTCGCTCCCACAGTTTGTTTTCGGTTGACTGCGGGATATGTATTGATCACAGACCCCACACAGGATTTGCTCAGGCCAGCTCCATTTCCTTTGGCTTTACCACCGGCGCCACCTCGAAGCGATCCGCCAGGAACGGCGTGATGTCCAGCGGCAAGGGCTCGTTGTTCACCAGTTTGTCCAGCAACACGCCGGTGATGGCCGAGGTCAGGATACCGGTGCGGAAATGCCCGCACGCGTTGAGATAGCCTTCCACCCCGCGCATCGGTCCCAGGATCGGTAGTTCATCGGGCGAGCCCGGGCGCAGGCCGGCCCAGGTTCGTTTCAGGTTGATGTCGACCAACTGCGGAATACAGCGCACCGCGCCTTGCACCAGCCCTTCGATCTCCGGATAAGTCGTGGTCACGTCGAAACCTTTGTCTTCAGTGGTGCTGCCGATGAGGATTTCACCGTTGTCTTTCTGCGCCACATAGCAGTCGCTGGTGGTCAGGCAGCCATTGAGGATTTTCGGCATGCGTTCGGTCAGCAGGATCTGGCCCTTGACCGGCTTGACCGGAATCCGCACGCCGGTGGCCTGCTCGCTCAGGTCCGCCGCCCAGGCGCCGGCCGCGTTGATCAGGGTCCGGCAGTGGAAAGTCCCCGCCTCGGCGGTTTGCACCCCGATCACCCGCGTGCCGCTGCGCAACACTTCGGTCACGTTGGTGTTGAAGAACAGGTCGACGCCGTTCTGCCGGGCGCCTTCGGTGTAGGCGTCGGCCAGGCGGAACGGGCTGAGCTGGTGATCGCAGAGAAACTCCAGGGCGCCCAGGGCCTCAGGGCTCACATTCGGCTCTGCCTCGCGCAAGGCCGCCTGGTCAAGCCAGCGTACCTGGTCTGCCAGGTGGGGAATGCAGGCGACGATGTGCTCGGCGTACAAACGGTCTTCGTCGTCGTAGATCACGAACTTGAGCCCGGTCTCCTCGAACTTGAAATCCATACCGTGGCGGTCGATCAATTCCCGGTGCAACTGCGGGTACATCGCATTGGACTGCAATGCGAACTCGAAGAACGACTGCGGCAGGATGTGCGGCGTGCTGGCATCCACCGCCACGGCGGCGCCCTGGGTCTGACGCTTGCGGTTGGCCGACATCATGCGAAAGAAGATCACCCCGCAACCCAGGCCCACCGACTCACCGATGGCCCACAGCCCACCCGCCGAGGCGCGGGTCGCGTTGCCGGGGCGCTTGGCATCGATCAGGGCGATCTTCAGATGCTTGCGCTTGGACAGTTGATAGGCACACGAGGCCCCGATCACACCGCCACCGGCGATGACCACATCGTAGTCCTTAATCATGGGAAACGGCCTCCGTGCCGGCGTTCTGGAACGCTGAAAAGGGAATCGGATCGATGGGGAAACGCGGCCGCAGCCAACCCACGTCGGCACGCCCGGTGGCTTCGCGCAAGCGGTCACTGCAGTAGCCGACGCACATCCGCCCCTGGCAATCGCCCATGCTCACGCGGGTGCGCATCTTCAGGCTGGCCATGTCTTGCACGCCTTGCTCCAGCGCCCGGTCGATGTCGGCGCGGGTGGCGTGCTCGCAGCGGCAGATCACCGTGTCGGCGGCAGGCAACGCGGTTTGCCCGGCACCACGCCGGGTGTAGCGATCCACGGCGGCGCGAAAGCGAATGATCCGCGCCAGTTGCGCCTGGTAACGCTCCCGGTGGGCCAGGGCCGTGGACGGATCCAGCACGTTGCGTTGCATGAGGATCGACAACGCCGCG
Source organism: Pseudomonas sp. NFACC37-1 (assembly GCF_900101575.1). Classification (NCBI taxonomy): domain Bacteria; kingdom Pseudomonadati; phylum Pseudomonadota; class Gammaproteobacteria; order Pseudomonadales; family Pseudomonadaceae; genus Pseudomonas; species Pseudomonas sp. NFACC37-1. Next base: position 36,020 of record NZ_FMUZ01000020.1, read on the forward strand.
ATGCGCCCGCTGAGCATGGCCGCTTCACCGCCACGGATCCCGCCCATGTCGCCGGCCAGGTGAATGTGCGCTTCGCTGCTTTGTTGCCAGGCATCGGACACGGCCCGCAAATAGCCGTCCTCGCTGAAACCGTGCTCCAGGCCCATCTGCTGGCTCAATTGAGTCCGCGGGATAAACCCGTAGCCCACCGCCAGGGTCTGGGCCGGCACCTGTTCGGCGCGTTTGAGGTCCGGTTCCCAGGTCGCGGAATAAGGCGCGACGGTGACGTGGCTCAACTCACCCTCGCCATCAGCCTGCACCACGCCCCAGCCATAACGCACGGGAATGCGATTGAGCTTGAGGTAGGCCAGCATGCTCAGGCCGTCGAGGAACAACTGCGGCTTGTTCAGCAACGCCAGGCTTTCCTTGGCGATCCGGCCGAACCCACAGGCTTCGAAGACACCCGCCACCGCTACGCCCGAAGCGTGCAACTGGCAGGCCACCAGCGGCAGCAACGGCCCCGTGCCGGCGATCACCACCGGGCTCGGCGGCCGGACCACGCCGCTCTTGATCTGCAATTGCAGGCCCCCGAGCATCATCACCCCCGGTAGCGTCCAGCCAGGAAACGGCACGCTGCGTTCGTGACAACCGGCCGCCAGGACCAGATGGGAATAGGCGACCTCCCCCAGGCGCTCGTCGGCATCCAGCAGCATCAACGCCCGGAAGCCTTCGGCACCGATGACACGGTTGCCCAATCGCACATCGATCAACCCGGCATGGCGCTGGTATTCTCCGTGGAGTTTTTCCAGGGCTTCGCTGTAGCGCGGCCCCAGGTAATCCAGGCTGACGCCATCGCGCAGCGGCCCGCGGTACACGACGCCGCCGAGGCGCGGCGCCTCTTCGAGCAAGGTGCAACGCACCCCGTGGGTGGCCAGCTCGATGGCCGCAGCCATGCCCGCCGGCCCACCGCCGACAATCACCGGATCGAGGCTCATGGCGCCTCCGTTTCGGTCATGCGGTTGGCCCGGGTTTCGATCTGCATGCCAGGGCGCACCAGGGTCTGGCAGGCGCGGCGCTTGTGGCGGCCGTCGATCTTGACCAGGCAGCATTGGCACACGCCCATGCCGCAGTAGGCGCCGCTGATCTGGTCGTGGTCGTTGCGGGCGACCTGGCGTTGCCCCAGGGACTGGATGACGGTGAGGACGGTTTCCCCGTGGGCGGCGTTGACGGCTTGCCCGTCCAGGCGCACCGTCATATCGGCGCGGGTCAACGGCTGGATATCGAATGTTCGACGTAGAACGTCTTGAGGTTGCATCATGCTGCTCTTCCTTGAAGGTTCAGTGAAGTTTCGGCTCCTTGCGGCACACATCCACCGGTTCGCGTCGGTACCCGGCAACGGCGCACCGAAGCGGGGCAACAGACGCAACATGATAGTGCGCGCGAAATTCATGTTAGGGATAATTTGTGACCAAGTGTTGATCCAGGCCAGCGAATCGGCGTGCCGGTCCATGAACTTTTTTTCAGAAAGCCGACAGGTAATTTTTGGCAGAATGCTGTGCAATCGCTCCAACTTCCCTACACGGTACCGCCCATGAACCGCATCCTGACCATCGAAGACGACGCCGTGACCGCCCGTGAAATCGTTGCCGAGCTGACCCGCAACGGCCTGGACGTCGATTGGGTCGACAACGGCCGCGAAGGCCTGGAACGGGCGGTCAGCGGCGACTACGACTTGATCACGCTGGACCGCATGCTGCCTGAGCTCGACGGCCTGGTGATCGTCACCACGCTGCGCACCATGGGCGTGGCCACACCGATCCTGATGATCAGCGCCCTGTCCGATGTGGATGAACGCGTGCGCGGCCTGCGGGCCGGCGGCGACGATTACCTGACCAAGCCGTTCGCCACCGACGAAATGGCCGCCCGGGTCGAAGTGCTGCTGCGGCGCAACAATGGCGCCCGCGAGCCGGAAACCGTACTGCGGGTAGCCGACCTGGAGCTGAACCTGATCAGCCGCGAAGCCAGCCGCAACGGGCAACTGCTGAGCCTGTTGCCCACCGAATACAAGTTGCTGGAATTCCTGATGCGCAACAGTGGGCAAATCCTCTCGCGCATGATGATTTTCGAGGAAGTCTGGGGCTATCACTTCGACCCCGGCACCAACCTGATCGACGTCCACATTGGCCGCCTGCGCAAGAAAATCGACCCGCCGGGCCTGGAACCGCTGATTCGCACGGTACGGGGTTCCGGCTATGTCATTGCTGAACCCCGCTAAGGGCTGGCGCTCCTCCAGCAGCCGCCTGCTGGCGCTGTACAGCTCGCTGTTCGTGATCTGGAGCGCGATCCTGATGGGGGTGATGTATTACGAAGTGTTTGGCTACCTCGACAGCCTGGCCAAACACTCCCTGATGCAGCGCCAGCACCTGTTCGCCCGGATCCACGGCGACCAACTGGAAGATGCGCTCATGGCCAGCCTGACGCTGGACGAGCGCGGTGTCGACGCCTACGGGCTGTTCGATGCGCAACTGCGCCATTTGAGCGGGCCGATCCTGCGCGTGCCTGCCGACCTGCCCCTTGACGGCAGGATCCACATGCTTGGCGGCTGCGTCGATTCCGATGATCCGGGCGTGCCTTCCGATAGCTGCGACGCGGTGGCGACCCGGACCCAGGACGGCCGCTGGCTGATCCTGGCGCGGGACAACGGCTCGCTGTTCGCGGTCACACGGATCATCTTGCACGCGCTGTTCTGGGGCGTATCGCTGACCATCCTGCCGGGCATCGCTGGCTGGCACCTGCTGCGCCGCCGACCGCTACGACGGATTCGCCAGTTGCAGGCCAGCGCCGAAGCCATCGTCGCCGGCGACCTGACCCATCGCCTGCCGCTGTCGAGCCGGCGCGATGAGCTGGACATGCTGGCGGCGATCGTCAATGCCATGCTCGAACGCATCGAACGCCTGATGAATGAGGTCAAGGGCGTGTGCGACAACATCGCCCACGACCTGCGCACCCCGCTGACGCGCCTGCGTGCCCAGCTTTATCGCATCCAGCAGCAAGCGCCGGACGGCTCCCCCGAGGCCTTGCAGATGGACCAGGTAATCGCCGAGACCGACACCCTGATGGCGCGGTTTCGTGGTTTGTTGCGGATTTCCGAACTGGAAGACCAGCAACGGCGCTCGGGCTTCGTACGCCTCGATCCGTTGCAGTTATTGCAGGAGCTGCATGATTTTTACCTGCCCCTGGCCGAGGAAGGCGAACTGACCTTCATCCTGGAGGCGCCCGACGCCCTGCCCCTGCTCAACGGCGACCGGGCCTTGCTGTTCGAGGCGGTGTCGAACCTGCTGAGCAACTCCATCAAGTTCACCCCGCCAGGGGGCACCGTGATCCTGCGTGGGGTCGACCAAGGCGACAGCACCCGCATCGAAGTGCTCGACTCCGGCCCGGGCATTCCCGAGGCGGAGCGCAAGGCGGTGTTCCGCCGTTTCTACCGCGCAGAGGGCAGCAGCCAGCACGGCGGATTCGGCCTGGGCCTGTCCATCGTCGCAGCGATTGTCAATCTGCACGGTTTTACGTTGGAGGTGGGCAGCAGCGAACACGGTGGCGCGCGGCTGGTGCTCGATTGCCGGGGGGCGTTGTTGTAGGGAAACCACATCCCCTCAGCCTTATAGGAGCTGTGTAGGAGCTGTGTAGGAGCTGTCGAGTGCAACGAGGCTGCGATCTTGTTCCAGACAATTGAGTCGAGAGCGAAAGATCAAGATCAAAAGATCGCAGGCTTCGCCAGCTCCTACGGAGGGTGGGGTGCCTGATGTTTATCTATAGAGGTTCACTGCGATGCAGCGGAGTGTTTTCAAGCTCATAACGCAACTCCTCGATCAGCTTCGCCAGGCTTTCTTCCGAACGGACGCTGTCGACACTCATGCCGCTCACCACCAAGTCCACCTCACCGCTTTCACGGTGATACAGGCGCACGGTGAGGGTGCCGTCGCCATTGAGGCTGCATTCGCAGGCCAGCGGCGTAAAGCTTTCTTCGAGGCGGGCACGCAAGGGGGCCAAATGGGTCATGGGATGCACCTCAGCCCTGAGCGAAATAATGAACGGTGGACAGCGCCGGCCTCCTGGTCCGAATAGATATCCTGTCGCGCTCGTATCGGGTTCGTTCACTGCACATCGTGGCATATTCCTTGAGTGTTTCGCGGGGACGCGACATCACAAACGATGCCGCACCCCCATAGCCTAAGGAACCGTTCCCCGGTTCAAAACCCGAATTTGCACCAGTGTGCCCGGTACATTTGCACTGGCTATCATGGTGCCTTCATTCGCCATTCGCCGGCGAACAGACCCCGCTCTCGCGCCCAGACAATCGCCTCGCTGCGGCTGTGGACATCCAGTTTCGAATACAGTGTCGCCACGTGATTGCGCACGGTGTTGGGCGCCAGCTTCAGCCTCGCGGCGATTTCCTTGTCTGCCAGCCCCTCGCAGATCAGCCCCAGCACGTCCCGTTCCCGGGCCGTCAGTTCGGTGAATGACACGCTCGGCACCTGGGCGTTGATGCTCTTCACGTTGGCCAGTTTTTCAATCAGGGTCCGACTGAACCAGGACGCGTCTTTCATCACCTCCTCGATGGCCGCCACCAGCTCCAGCTCCGAGCGCTTGCGTTCGGTGATGTTCATCAGCACCAGCAGGTAACAGGGCTTGTCCTGGATAAGCACCGTGTCGGCAGCGACCTCACAATCGATGAGCTCACCGCCTTTCTTATGCACCTTGACGTCGATACTGGAGACCGCGGCAGCCTTTTCCAGCCGGGCAAACAGCGCGGCGCCGGCGTCCTTGTCGAGAAAACCGATCTCCTCCACGGTTTTACCCAGTAACTCTTCGCTGGCGTAACCGGTGGTCTGGAGAAACGCTTCGTTGATTTCCAGCAATTGTTGTTCGGCGCTGCACACCAGGGTGGGCACGGGCGACAGGCGGAACGACTTGGCAAAACGCTCCTCGCTCTGGCGCAGCGCCGTTTCCGCCTTGCGACGCGGCTCCATGTCCATGAAGGAAAACAGCATGCAGTCTTCGTCATGCAGGTCCAGGGGCTGGCCGGCGACGACCACCTGCTTGGTGGTGCCATCGGGCAATTTCAACTCGGCCTGCATCTGCGGAATCGTCGCGCCCTGCCCCAGGCGCTCGACGGCCAGGTCGCGCTTTTCGGCGGCTTCGAGCACATCCAGTTCATACACCGAACGCCCGATCACCTGCTCGCGGCTGTAGCCGGTCATCTCCAGGAACCCCGGATTGACCTTGATGTAGCGCAGGTCGCTGAGACGACAGATCACCGCCGGCGCCGGGTTGGCCCCAAAGGTTTTCTCGAAGCGCTGCTCGGCGCTGGCCCATTCGGTGGCATCACTGAGGATCAACACAAGCAGCTCCGGCTCGCCGTTGCGGTCGGCCAGGACCATGCTTCGGATCCGATGCACCCAGGTGCGATCCGGGTCGGCCTTGGGCGTGACCTCCACCAACACATCGCTGAACTCATCGCCACGGGCAACCCGGGCGATGGGGTAGCTGTCCTCTGTCAGCGGATGGTTGTTGCGGTAACGCAAGTTGAATCGTTGGGCGTATTGCCGGGCCGTGGTGCCCAGCTCAGAGAGGTCCTGGACCCCGTGCATGGTCAAGGCCGCGGCGTTGGCCCAGGCAATGGTCTGGTCAACCTCGATCAACATCACCCCGTCGGACAATCCGGCAATGATCTGCAGCAATTGACGACGGTTGGTATCAGTGGTCGGGACTTGCTGATTCATTGGGTCTCCATGTGATTCAGGCGCGCATGGAAGTTACGACCATCCCCATTGATGACACGTTCCCCATAGCAGCGACGTAGGAGCTGTCGAGTGCAACGAGGCTGCGATCTTTCCATTACCAATTGAGTCGAGAGCGAAAGATCAAGATCAAGATCAAGAGATCGCAGGCTTCGCCAGCTCCTACATAAACGTTCAGCTGCGATCTTCTACCCTTCACGCCGCCATGCGCCCCTCGGCAATCGCCTGGGAGGCCGCCAGCATCGCTCGCAGCAACACCGCGCAACCGGCGGCGAGATCGTCGGGGGCGGCGTTTTCGATTTCGTTGTGGCTGATGCCGCCTTCGCAGGGTACGAAGATCATCCCGGCCGGGCCCAGTTCGGCGAGGAAGATCGCGTCATGGCCGGCACCGCTGACGATGTCCAGGTGAGACAGGCCCAGCCCCTGGGCGGCCCCGCGTACGGCATCGACGCAGCCCTGGTCGAAATACAGCGGCGGGAAGTCGGCGGTGGGTTTCAAATCGAAGGTCAGGCCGTGCTGCCGGCAGGTGTCTTCGATCACTTGCTTGACCTCGGCGATCATCGAGTCCAGGCGCGCCGGTTCCAGATGACGGAAATCCAGGGTCATGCGCACCTCGCCGGGAATCACGTTGCGCGAGCCCGGATAGGCCTGCAGGCAACCGACCGTACCGCAGGCGTGGGGCTGATGACCGAGGGCGGCGCGGTTGACGGCGCCGACGATGATCGACGCGCCCACCAGGGCGTCCTTGCGCAGGTGCATCGGGGTCGGACCGGCGTGAGCCTCGACGCCTCGCAAGGTCAGGTCGAACCACTTCTGCCCCAGGGCGCCCATCACCACCCCGATGGTCTTGCCCTCGTCCTCGAGGATCGGTCCCTGTTCGATGTGCGCCTCGAAATACGCCCCCACCGGATGCCCACTGACCGGGCGCGGGCCGGCATAGCCAATGGCATTGAGCGCCTGGCCCACGCTGATGCCCTCGGCGTCGGTCTTGGCGAGGGTTTCTTCGAGGGTGAATTTCTCGGCGAACACCCCGGAGCCCATCATGCAGGGGGCGAAGCGCGAGCCTTCTTCGTTGGTCCAGACCACCACCTCCAACGGCGCTTCGGTCTCGATGTTCAGGTCATTGAGGGTGCGCAGCACCTCCAGCCCGGACAGTACGCCAAAGCAGCCGTCGAACTTGCCGCCGGTGGGTTGGGTGTCGATGTGGCTGCCGGTCATGACCGGTGGCAGGTTCGGATTGCGCCCCGGGCGCCGGGCGAAGATATTGCCCACCCCATCGATGCTGACGGTACAGCCAGCGGCTTCGGTCCATTGCACGAACAGATCCCGGGCCTGGCGGTCGAGGTCGGTCAGGGCCAGCCGGCACACACCGCCCTTGACCGTGGCACCGAGCTGGGCCAGGTCCATGAGCGATTGCCACAGGCGGTCGCGGTTGATGTGCGGGTGGGTGGATTGCAGGACGTCGATGGCTGCGTTCATGGGGATCTCCTTCAGGCCGTTATCTCATTTCAACGCGGTCCAGTGTGGGAGCGGGCTTACTCGCGAATGCGGTGGGTCAGTCAACATCAATGCTGGCTGATACACCGCATTCGCGAGCAAGCCCGCTCCCACAGGAACCGCATTCATCTGTTATTGCAGAGGTGACTTGGCGACAGCCGGGCTAGCCCCCTGCATGCTGCACAACCCGTAATAAATCACCCCACCCAGCGCCGAGCCGGTGAACCAGCCGTAGCTGTAGAACCAGCTGAACGCGTCGCTGCCCAGGGACAACAAGGTCAGCACCACCGGCACGCCAAAGGCGATGAAGCCGTTCCAGTTCCACGCCGGGTAAATGTCGTCGCGGTACAACCCGGCCAGGTCCAGTTGCTGTTTCTTGATCAGGAAATAATCCACCACCATGATCCCGGCAATCGGCCCCAACAGGCTTGAATAACCCAGCAGCCAATTGGAATAGACCGACTCGAGGCTGACCTCGGAGACGATCAGGCCGAGTTTCTTCAACAGTTCGTGGGCCATCAGTGCCAACCCCACCAGCCCGGTGAGCATCACGGCCTTGGTGCGGCCGATCAGTTTCGGCGCCAGGTTCTGGAAGTCATTGGTGGGCGAAACGATGTTGGCGGCGGTGTTGGTCGACAGCGTGGCGACGATGATCAGCACCATGGCCAGCGCCACCCACACCGGGCTCTGGATGTGCCCGATCAGGGTCACCGGGTCGGAGACGGTCACCCCCACCAGTTTTTCCGAGGCGGCGGTCATGACCACGCCGAGGGAGGCGAACAGGAACATGGTCAACGGCAGGCCGATGATCTGCCCCACGACTTGGTCTTTCTGGCTCTTGGCATACCGGCTGAAGTCCGGAATGTTCAACGACAGGGTGGCCCAGAAACCGACCATGGCCGTCAGCCCGGCGAGGAAATAGCCGGTCACCCCGGCACCTTCGGGCCGCTTGGCCGGGACCGCCATCAGTTCAGTCAATGAAACGTTGGGCAATGCCCACACCAACAGACCGACGCCCACCAGCACCAGCAGCGGCGCAGACAAGGTTTCCAGCCATTTGATCGACTCGGCGCCGCGCAACACCACCCACAGGTTGATGACCCAGAACACCATGAAGCCGATCACTTCGCCGGTGCCCCCCAGGCTCTTCCAGCCGTCGAACACCGAGCCAAGAAAGAGGTGGATCGCCAGCCCGCCGAACATCGTCTGGATACCGAACCAGCCGCACGCCACCAGGGCACGGATCAGGCACGGTACGTTGGAACCGATGACACCAAAGGACGAGCGCAACAGCACCGGAAACGGAATGCCGTACTTGGTCCCGGCGAAGGCGTTCAGGGTCAGGGGGATCAGCACGATGATGTTGGCAAACAGAATCGCCAGCAGCGCCTCGCCCACCGTCAGGCCGAAATAGGCGGTGAGCACGCCGCCGAGGGTGTAGGTCGGCACGCAGATCGCCATGCCCACCCACAGTGCGGTGATGTGCCATTTGTTCCAGGTTCGCTCGTGCACCTTGGTCGGCGCGATGTCGTGGTTATAACGGGGGCTGTCGAGGACGTCGCTGCCGGCTTCAAGCTCGAACAATCCGTCGCGCTCGGTCACTGTTGATCTGGTCATGTCCGCTCCACTGTTTTCATTATTTTTGCTCATCGACGGGCGATGGCCGGAGTACTTGCACGCGTGCTACCGACCACCCCGCCAGACCCACGACGGCACTCAATAACCGTGCCGGATAATGCGCCGAGCTGACCGGATGATCGATATAACCCTTTCAACCTTTTGATGTTTAACGTTTTAAAGCCACGTTATTGCCTTGTTTCACTCCCTGCATATCGCCCTTTAGGCTAGATGACCTTCACGCCCTGTCGAGAGGAAGATTCAAAGTGGTGCACCCCGGATCGACGCGAGGTGTCTAGGCCGCACTTGCAACGCTTTCAAGCCGCTGATTTACCATGACAAATCTCGCTCAAATAATAATCCTGTCAAGTGCGTCAAAATGGTGAGCAGGCTCACCATTTTGGTGAACTTATAATTTAATCTTTAAATTTCAATAAGTTATTTAACGCATAAGCTTATAAAAAATAATCTTGCTCATTTCACAAACTCCAGCTAGCGTCTAATCCTGACAGTTGTGACAAGAATATAAACCGGCACGACTTTACCTACCGTGATCGATAAAACATAAAGAACCGGCAACAGTCGGTCATGCCTGCGAGGAACTCGGAATGTCTCTGTTGATCCGTGGCGCCACCGTTATTACCCATGATGAAAGTTATCGCGCCGATGTGTTTTGCGCCGACGGCGTGATCAAGGCCATTGGTGACAACCTGGATGTTCCGGGCGCTGTCGAAGTGCTCGATGGCAGCGGTCAATACCTGATGCCCGGCGGCATCGACCCCCATACGCATATGCAGTTGCCGTTCATGGGCACGGTCGCCAGTGAAGACTTCTTCAGCGGCACGGCGGCGGGTCTCGCCGGCGGCACCACCTCGATCATCGACTTCGTGATTCCCAACCCCCAGCAGTCGCTGATGGAAGCCTTTCATCAATGGCGGGGCTGGGCCGAGAAAAGCGCCAGTGACTACGGTTTCCACGTGGCGATCACCTGGTGGAGCGAACAGGTCCGCGAAGAAATGGCCGAGCTGGTCAGCTATCACGGGGTGAACAGCTTCAAGCATTTCATGGCCTACAAGAATGCAATCATGGCCGCCGACGACACCTTGGTGGCGAGCTTCGAGCGCTGCCTGGAATTGGGCGCGGTGCCCACCGTGCACGCCGAGAATGGCGAACTGGTCTATCACCTGCAACGCAAGCTGCTGGCCCAGGGCATCACCGGCCCCGAAGCCCATCCGTTGTCACGCCCTTCGCAAGTGGAAGGCGAAGCCGCGAGCCGCGCCATCCGCATCGCCGAAACCCTGGGCACGCCGCTGTACCTGGTGCACGTGTCCACCAAGGAAGCCCTGGACGAAATCACCTACGCCCGCAGCAAGGGCCAACCGGTCTACGGTGAAGTACTGGCCGGGCATCTGCTGCTGGACGACAGTGTCTATCGCGATCCCGACTGGCAGACCGCCGCCGGCTACGTGATGAGCCCGCCCTTCCGCCCACGCGGGCATCAAGAGGCACTCTGGCACGGCTTGCAGTCCGGCAACCTGCACACCACTGCCACCGACCACTGCTGCTTCTGCGCCGAACAGAAGGCCGCCGGGCGTGACGACTTCAGCAAGATCCCCAACGGCACCGCCGGTATCGAAGACCGCATGGCGGTGCTCTGGGACGAGGGGGTCAACAGCGGCAAATTGTCGATGCAGGACTTCGTCGCCCTCACCTCCACCAACACCGCGAAAATCTTCAACCTCTACCCACGCAAGGGGGCGATCCGCGTCGGCGCCGATGCGGACCTGGTGCTCTGGGATCCCCAGGGCAGCCGCACGATCTCAGCCAAGACCCATCACCAGCAAGTGGACTTCAACATCTTCGAAGGCAAGACCGTGCGCGGCGTGCCCAGCCACACCATCAGCCAGGGTCGGCTGGTGTGGGCCGACGGCGACCTGCGGGCCGAGCGCGGCGCCGGGCGCTACATCGAACGACCGGCGTACCCGGCGGTGTTCGATTTGCTGAGCAAGCGGGCGGAGTTGAATAAGCCAACCGCCGTGAAACGCTGAAATTGATCGTTCCCACGCTCTGCGTGGGAACGCAGCCCGGGACGCTCTGCGTCCCAAAGCGGAACGCGGAGCGTCCCCAGAGGCATTCCCACGCGGAGCGTGGGAACGATCAAGTCCCCCAAAAAAACCACTGCCCACCAGAGGCAGCACCTCAAACACCGTGAGGCCCACTCCATGATCCAGCCCTTGAGTCACCTCCCCCATTCCCAGGAAGACCCGGCCACCCTCGCCGCCCGTTTCAGCGACCTGGCGCCGCCGCTCAACGCGCGCCAGGCCCACCTGGAAGCGTCCCGTTGCCTGTACTGCTACGACGCGCCCTGCGTGAACGCCTGCCCGAGCGAGATCGACATTCCTTCGTTCATTCGCAACATCCACCAGGACAACGTCCAAGGCGCGGCGCAGAAAATCCTCTCGGCCAACATCCTCGGCGGCAGTTGCGCCCGGGTCTGCCCCACGGAGGTCCTGTGCCAGCAAGCCTGCGTGCGCAACAACGCCCATGAGTGCGCGCCGGTGTTGATCGGCTCGCTGCAACGCTACGCGGTGGACAACGCCCACTTCAGCGAACATCCGTTCAAGCGTGCCGCCACCACCGGCAAGCGCATCGCCGTGGTCGGGGCCGGGCCGGCGGGGTTGGCGTGTGCGCACCGCAGCGCGATGCATGGCCATGACGTGGTGATTTTCGAAGCCCGGGACAAGGCCGGCGGCCTCAACGAATACGGGATCGCCAAGTACAAACTGGTGGACGATTACGCCCAACGCGAGCTGGATTTCCTGCTGGACATCGGCGGCATCGAAATCCGTCACGGCCAGAAACTCGGCGAGAACCTGAGCCTGAGCGACCTGCACCAGCAGTTCGACGCAGTGTTCCTCGGCCTCGGCCTGGCCGCCAGCAAACAACTGGGCCTGAGCGACGAACAGGCCCCGGGGCTGCTGGCCGCCACCGAATACATCCGCGAACTGCGCCAGGCCGACGACCTCAGCCAGTTGCCGCTGGCCGACCGTTGCATCGTGCTCGGTGCCGGCAACACCGCCATCGACATGGCCGTGCAGATGGCTCGCCTCGGCGCCCGGGACGTCAACCTGGTCTACCGTCGTGGCCTTGAGGACATGGGGGCCACCTTGCATGAGCAAGACATCGCCAAGGCCAATCAGGTGCGTCTGCTGACCTGGGCCCAACCGCAACAGGTGTTGCTCGATGACGCCGGGCATGTGCGCGGCATGCGCTTTTCCCGGACCCATCTGGAAAACGGTCGACTGGTCATCGGTGCCGAGACCTTCGACCTGGCCGCCGACGCCGTTTTCAAAGCCATCGGCCAAGCCTTCGATGACAACGCACTGGTGGACCCACTGGCCCGGGAGCTCAAGTGCCAGGACGGGCGAATCCTGGTGGACGAACACCTGCGCACCAGCATTCCCGGTGTCTATGCCGGCGGCGATTGCACCAGCCTGGACCAGGACCTCACCGTGCAGGCCGTGCAGCACGGCAAGCTCGCCGCCGAGGCGATCAACGCTCAACTGATGCTTAACGTGGAGGCTGCGTAAATGGCCGATCTGTCGATTGTCTTCGCCGGCATCAAAGCCCCCAACCCGTTCTGGCTGGCCTCCGCGCCACCCACCGACAAGGCCTACAACGTCGTCCGCGCCTTCGAGGCCGGCTGGGGTGGCGTGGTCTGGAAAACCCTCGGTGAGGATCCAGCGGCGGTGAATGTGTCCTCGCGTTATTCGGCCCACTACGGTGCCAATCGCGAGGTCTTGGGCATCAACAACATCGAGCTGATCACCGACCGTTCCCTGGAGATCAACCTGCGGGAAATCACCCAGGTGAAAAAGGACTGGCCGGACCGGGCGTTGATCGTGTCGCTGATGGTGCCCTGCGTCGAAGAATCCTGGAAACGCATCCTGCCCCTGGTGGAAGCCACCGGCGCCGACGGCATCGAGCTTAACTTCGGCTGCCCCCACGGCATGCCGGAACGGGGCATGGGCGCGGCGGTCGGCCAGGTGCCGGAATACGTCGAGCAAGTGACCCGCTGGTGCAAGACCTATTGCTCGCTGCCGGTGATCGTCAAGCTCACGCCGAACATCACCGACATCCGCGTCGCCGCCCGGGCGGCCCATCGGGGCGGTGCGGACGCGGTGTCGTTGATCAACACCATCAACTCCATCACCAGCGTCGACCTGGACCGCATGGTCGCCCTGCCCAGCGTCGGCAGCCAGAGCACCCATGGCGGTTACTGCGGTTCGGCGGTCAAGCCCATCGCCCTGAACATGGTCGCCGAAATCGCCCGCGACCCGCAGACCCAAGGCTTGCCGATCTGCGGCATCGGCGGCATCGGCAGTTGGCGCGACGCGGCGGAATTCATCGCCCTGGGCAGCGGCGCGGTGCAGGTCTGCACGGCGGCGATGCTGCATGGTTTTCGCATCGTCGACGAGATGAAGGACGGCTTGTCGCGGTGGATGGACGAGCACGGCCACGCCAACCTCCAGGCGTTCTCCGGTCGCGCGGTGGGCAACACCACTGACTGGAAGTACCTGGACATCAACTACCAGGTCATCGCCAAGATCGACCAGGAGGCCTGCATCGGATGCGGTCGCTGCCACATCGCCTGCGAAGACACCTCACACCAGGCCATCGCCAGCCTCAAGCAGGCGGACGGTACGCGTAAATATGAAGTGATCGATGAAGAGTGCGTGGGTTGCAACCTGTGCCAGATCACCTGCCCGGTGCAGGACTGCATCGAGATGGTGACGGTGGACACCGGCAAGCCGTTCCTGGATTGGAACCATGATCCGCGCAATCCCTATCATGTCGCGGTTTGAAATTTGAGGTGTCAGGGCTGGCCTCTTCGCGAGCAAGCCCGCTCCCACAAATGGATCGCTGTCGTTCACAGATAGTGTGTTCACTACAGACCCAATGTGGGAGCGGGCTTGCCCGCGAAGGGGCCATCAGCCTCACCAAAAATTCTCAAGGCTCCAACCCGATCCCCCGCAAAATCACCCCGGTCACCGTCTGCACCGCCCGTTCGAATTGCATGTCCGACAGCGGCTGGTGGTCGTTGAGAATATTGATCTGGTGGTCGAAGTCGGCGTAGTGCTGGGTCGAGGCCCAGATCATGTAGAGCAGGCTGGAGGGCTCCACCGGGAGGATGCGTTTGTCCTCCACCCACTGGCGGATTTTCGCTTCCTTCATCTTGGCCCAGTCATAGAGACTGGCGTCCAGTGCCTGGCCCAGGGTCGGGGCACCGTGGATGATCTCGTTGGCCCAGACCTTGGAGCCGTAGGGCCGGCTGCGGGAGTGGTTCATCTTGGCGCGGATGTAGCTGCTGAGCACCACCCGCGGGTCGTCGAACATTTCGAAGCACAAGGCATCCTGTTTCCACACCTCCAGCAGATCGAACAGCACGGCGCTGTACAGTTCACTCTTGGTGCTGAAGTAGTAATGCAGGTTGGAACGAGGCAATTGCACTTCGGCGGCGATGTCGGCCATGGCGGTGCTGCCGAAGCCTTTCTCGGCAAAGACCTTCTCGGCGGCCAACAGGATTTTCTCGACGTTACTGCGACGAATCTCGATCTTGTGATTGCCCATGAGGGCTCCCTGGCAACAGCGTTGCTCAAGACTAGCATTCACCCACTTTTGAAAACACTGGGGATCCCTGCGGGAGCGAGCCTGCTCGCGATAGCGTCATCAGCCTCACCTGAATTATCTAATGCCCTCCCTATCCCGGACTAACAGTTCTGCTAGTAGACGTCCTCCGAGAAATACCCGAGCCTGACACAGCCGAGCGCACCCGGGAGACCCAGTCCATGTCAGCTTCGTCGAAAAACATCCTATGCCGCTATCACTACGATCCACTGGATCGCCTCACAGGCCTGACACCGCTCGGGCATCCCGGTACACAACGCTTCTATCAGAACAACGAACTGGTCAATGAAATCGACAGCGAGGCACAGCTCACGATCGTGCGCAACGGGGAACAGCCGCTGGCTCAGCGGCTGAGTGTCATCGGTGTGACCGAGACGACACTGCTGGCGACGGATCAACAGCGTTCGCCGTTGGCGGCGGTGACGGACACAGATTTGCAACGGATGGCCTATACCGCCTACGGTCACCGTACGGGGGAAAGTGGGTTGAGCAGTTTGCTCGGATTCAATGGCGAGCGGCCTGAACCGATCACCGGGCACTATCTGTTGGGACAGGGTAATCGGGCTTTCAATCCGGTGTTGATGCGGTTTAACAGTCCAGACGAGTTGAGTCCGTTTGGTGATGGGGGGATCAATGCGTATGCTTATTGTGGGGGGGATCCGGTTAATTGGTATGATCCAACTGGGAACGTTCTAATAAAAATTTTTAAAATAGACTTCCTCATCGGCAACCCTGTGTTAGACCTTTCATCTAGCGCGCCCCTGGACCTTTCATTAAAAACTATTACCCGTCCTGCCTCCCAACTTCCCGCAGTTCCGCAAATAAATCCGCAAACCTTCCCAATAGCGGGGCCGGCCCTGACCAATACCGTTACGCCCTCGGCTGCCCCAAAGACGCCCAGTGTGGCAGCACGATTACCCCCCCGACAGAGAGCTACACGACCTTATTCTCGAACCGCAAACCCAACGAAAAATCAAAAAAGAGTTTATGCCTTTGAAGATAGACAAGCGAAAAGGGTCGAGTTATGGGAGCGTTTTGTAAAAAGAAATCCAGATACCACCATAGATGCCAGTCGAGAAGTTCGAAGACGGCTTACGGACGCTCTAGCAAATTTGGATTTTTCCAAACAAGGTGGGCTCGTATTAGGTGATGGAGGAGAAGTGCTGAATAGATCAGCCCTCCGAAAGGCAGTCTCGAGAGCCCAACTGGCGGTCAAGGCCGATGCTTGGAAAAAGGTCCAACGGCTCAGAGAGATCAAAAGGGCCAATAGGAACATTCGTGCTCAATAAATTTAATAACTCCTAACTAAATTAACGTGCTGACCCATTGGGTCTTTGGCGAGCAAACGACCTGAGTTAAAACAGTTTGCATAATTATGCGTATGTGTACCTGGGCCACGGTACTCAGAAGCGCCCGTGGCGAGGGAGCAGCCTCCCTCGCCACGGGTGTGCGCTAGGTCGGTTGGCGCTGTTCGACGTTATCCAGTGCGCGGTTGGCCAGCAGACTGCCCAGTTCGATCAGTTGTTGGATACCCAGGAGGAAATGTCGGCGCGAACCGTTCAGGTCGAAGGCCAGGTCCTCAACCATGGCGTTGGCCGAGGCCAGGGTTTCGCTGAGGTTGGCGAGCAGGCTTTCGGTGTCGATATCTTTGTTGACGGTGAAGAGCTGGCCGGGGGCAGGATCCGTTTCGGGTTTGTCCGGTTTGGGGTTCAGGTAATGGTCGAGGACGCGGTCGGTGACTTCGTCGTGTTTTTGAGGCTTGGTTTTTTTGCGCGGCGAGGCTGGATCAGTGTTCGGTGGGTTGGGGGTTACTTTGAACATAGTTGAAGCTCCGATGCTGTAGAAGGGAGCCAACACCCTCTCGCTACCAAACGAATTAGGGTGGCGGCCATACGAAGGTTGGTAGACCGGGCATCGGAGCCGGCGCCTCCGAAGAGACCCTGCGCATGGCCACCAAAAAGCGAAGTGCGTGATTGCACTCGCAAGAGATGACGCTATGCACCGACAGCCCGGGCTACCAAACCCGATCACTGATTCAATTCAGTGACCCGGAAACGATAGAGCCCTGGCCCCCAGGCGCACAAGCCGGCGGATTCTGGCGCAGGTGTAGGCAACGGCGCAAGACGACGTAGCCCGATCCAGAACGATCCTACATCTGGATAAACACAACCCTGTTTAGACTGGGAATAGGATCAACCACACACCTGTGGCGAGGGGATTTATCCCCGCTGGGCTGCGAAGCAGCCCCGATTACTGTCGCAGCGGTGTGTCAGGCTGATTGCATTCAGCCGTCTTTAGGGCTGCTGCGCAGCCCAGCGGGGATAAATCCCCTCGCCACAAGAGACCTCACTGTCAATTAGATCGTGGGCATTCGACTAATGTCTTAGACCAGTCATCGCACAACCAAGCACCCTTCCCACTATCCTCAAACCACAGATCTGCCCGGCGCTACGCCTGGGATCTTGACCTCGTCCAGCGACAGCCGTTGAAACGCCTCATCTTGAAGCACAGCTGAGTTGGATAATTCCGATAATGGCCAGTTGACAATGAGCAGCCGCTTCCAAATAATCCCTCCAATGTTGTACGACGACGTATGACAAAAATAAAAACAACAAAAAAGTAGGGAGCGTCATAGTGAGCACACGTGTCCGTTTTTCGCCCGATCGCCGTCCAAACCGCCGTACCCTTCTCAACGCCAGCCCCGCCCTGATCCTGCTCGGTTGCAGCAGCCTTGCCGCGTTTCTGCCAACCGCCGCCAGCGCCGAAGGCTTCGTCGATGACGCCAAGGCCACGCTGAACCTGCGCAACGCCTACTTCAACCGCAACTTCACCAACCCGAACAATGCCCAGGGCAAGGCCGAGGAATGGACCCAGAGTTTCATCCTCGACGCCAAGTCCGGCTTCACCCAGGGCACGGTCGGTTTCGGCGTGGACGTGCTTGGCCTGTACTCGGTCAAGCTCGACGGCGGCCGTGGCACGGCGGGTACGCAATTGTTGCCGGTGCATGACGACGGTCGCCCGGCCGACGACTTCGGCCGTTTGGGCGTGGCCCTGAAGGCCAAGGTGTCGAAGACTGAGTTGAAGGTCGGCGAATGGATGCCAGTGCTGCCGATCCTGCGCTCCGACGACGGTCGCTCGCTACCCCAGACCTTCCGTGGCGGCCAAGTGACCTCCACCGAAATCAACGGCCTGAGCCTCTACGGCGGCCAGTTCCGTGGCAACAGCCCGCGCAATGACGCGAGCATGGAAGACATGTCCATGAACGGCCGCGGCGCGTTCACCTCCGATCGTTTCAACTTCGGTGGCGGTGAATACGCCTTCAACGAAAAACGCACCCAGGTCGGTGTGTGGTACGCGGAACTGTCCGACATCTACCAACAGCAGTATTTCAACCTGACCCACAGCCAGCCCATCGGCGACTGGACCCTGGGCGCCAACCTCGGCTACTTCATCGGCAAGGAAGACGGCAGCGCACTGGCCGGCGACCTGGACAACAAAACCGCGTTCGCCATGCTCTCGGCCAAATACGGCGGCAACACCTTCTACGTCGGCCTGCAGAAAGTCGGCGGCGACGATGCCTGGATGCGCGTCAACGGTACCAGCGGCGGCACCCTGGCCAACGACAGCTACAACTCCAGCTATGACAACGCCAAGGAAAAATCCTGGCAACTGCGCCACGACTTCAACTTCGCCGCCGTCGGCGTGCCGGGCCTGACCCTGATGAACCGCTACATCAGCGGTGACAACGTGCACACCGCCACGGTCGACGATGGCAAGGAATGGGGTCGGGAAAGTGAGCTGGCCTACACCGTGCAGAGCGGCGCGTTGAAGAGCCTCAACGTGAAATGGCGCAACTCGACGATGCGCCGGGATTTCAGCACCAACGAATTCGATGAGAACCGTATTTTCATCAGTTATCCGATCAGTTTGTTGTAAGGCGGTGGGTGGGCCTGCTGGTGAGGGGGCGGCTGGGCCGGCGCCTTCGCGAGCAGGCTCGCTGCCACAAGGAAAGGTCACCCTTTGCCCGCGGTCATATGGCCTATACAACGGATATCACTCACTGTTTGCTCAGGTAATGCCATGACGACGACACCGATTCGCCACCCCCTCAATCGCCTGCTACTGACCGGCGCCGCCGGCGGCCTGGGCAAAGTCCTGCGCGAGCGCCTCAAGCCTTTCGCCCGTCACATCCGGCTGTCGGACATCGCCAACATGGCCCCGGCCATCGATGAAAGCGAAGAAGTGGTGCCGTGCGACCTGTCGGATAAACAGGCCGTGCACCGATTGGTGGAAGGTGTCGACGCCATCCTGCATTTCGGGGGTGTCTCGGTGGAGCGTCCGTTCGAAGAGATTCTCGGCGCCAACATCAGTGGCGTATTCCACATCTACGAAGCGGCGCGCAAACACGGCGTCAAGCGGGTGATCTTTGCCAGTTCCAACCACGTCATCGGCTTCTACAAGCAGGACGAAGCCCTCGACGCCCTCTCCCCTCGCCGTCCGGATGGCTACTACGGCCTGTCCAAGTCCTACGGTGAAGACGTCGCCAGTTTCTACTTCGATCGCTACGGCATCGAGACCGTGAGCATCCGCATCGGCTCTTCGTTCCCCGAACCGCAGAACCGTCGGATGATGAGCACTTGGCTGAGCTTCGACGACCTCACCCAACTGATCGAATGCTCGCTCTACACACCAAAGGTCGGCCACACCGTGGTCTATGGCGTGTCCGCCAACCGCGACGTCTGGTGGGACAACAGCCACGCCGCGCACCTGGGTTACCAACCCAAGGACACTTCCGAGATTTTCCGCGACAAGATCGAAGCCCAGCCAATGCCGGCGGCCGATGACCCGGCCAGGATCTACCAGGGCGGTGCCTTCGTGGCCGCCGGCCCGTTCGACGACTGATTGGCCCGGTGCCATGGGATACGAACGTACAAAGGAATCACCATGCAAGCCGAATTGATTGTCGATGCACGCAACGCCGTCGGGGAGAGCCCGGTGTGGGTCCCCGAGGAAAACGCCCTGTATTGGGTGAACATCCCCAGCGGTGGCCTGCAACGCTGGAATGCCAGCAGCGGAAAAATCCAGGGCTGGGAAGCCCCTGAAATGCTTGCCTGCATTGCCCGTCACCAGGGCGGCGGCTGGGTCGCCGGCATGGAAAGCGGTTTCTTCCGCCTGCACCCCCATGACGACGGCAGCCTGGACAGCGAACGCTGCGGGAGCGTCGAGCACAGCCGCGTCGACATGCGCCTCAACGATGGCCGTTGCGACCGCCAGGGCCGTTTCTGGGCCGGCAGCATGGTGCTGGACATGGCCGCGAACGTCGACGAAGGCCGGATGTACCGGTATGAAGCCGGGCAACGCAGCCCGGTCGAGGCGCAACTGAGCGGTTTCATCGTGCCCAACGGCCTGGGTTTCAGCCCGGACGGGCAGACTATGTACCTCTCGGATTCACACCCATTGGTCCAGCGGATCTGGGCTTTCGATTACGACATCGACAGCGGCACGCCGTCCAACCGGCGGCTGTTCGTCGACATGATGCCGTTGGCCGGGCGCCCGGACGGCGCGGCGGTAGACGCCGAAGGTTGCTACTGGATCTGCGCCAATGACGCCGGTCTCATTCATCGCTTTACCCCGGATGGCCGGCTGGATCGGTCGCTGGCGGTGCCGGTGAAGAAACCGACGATGTGCGCCTTTGGCGGCAGCCGCCTGGACACCCTCTTCGTCACCTCGATCCGCCCCGGCGACGACACCGATCCGCAGTCCCTGGCCGGTGGCGTGTTCGCCCTCGCCCCCGGCGTCAAAGGCCTGGCCGAACCCGCTTTTGGAGGGCTGAAACACGCCGCGAAATGATCTGCTTCACCGCTTTGCTGAATGAGCCATAAAAAAACAACAAACTGGAGATGGACCATGAATTTCAAACGTACGCTTCTGATCGCAGCCCTCCCCCTGACCTTCCTGGCCCAGGCGGCGCAGGCCCTCGACCTCAAGATCGCCGACATCCATCCAAAGGGCTACCCGACCGTGGTCGCCGAGGAACACATGGGTGAAACCCTGACCAAGGAAAGCAACGGCGAACTGAAATTCAAATACTTCCCGGGCGGCGTCTTGGGTTCGGAAAAAGAAGTCATCGAGCAAATGCAGGCCGGTGCGATCCAGATGTCCCGTGTCAGCCTCGGCATCGTCGGCCCTGTGGTGCCGGACGTGAACGTGTTCAACATGCCGTTCATCTTCCGCGACCAGGCCCACATGCGCGCCGTTATCGACGGAGCGGTGGGCGATGAGATCCTCGACCGCATCACCAACTCTGAATTCGGCCTGGTGGCACTGGCCTGGATGGACGGCGGTACGCGCAACCTCTACACCAAGAAACCGGTGCGCAAGCTCGAAGACCTCAAGGGTATGAAGATCCGCGTCCAAGGCAACCCGATGTTCATCGAGACCTTCAACGCCATGGGTGCCAACGGCATCGCCATGGACACCGGCGAGATCTTCAGCGCCTTGCAAACCGGCGTGATCGACGGTGCGGAAAACAACCCACCGACCATGCTCGAGCACAACCACTACCAGAACGCCAAGTTCTACAGCCTGACCGGTCACCTGATCCTGCCCGAGCCAATCGTGATGTCGAAAATCACCTGGGAAAAACTCACTCCGGCGCAACAGGACATGGTTAAAAAAGCTGCCAAGGCGGCCCAGGCTGAAGAGCGCGTGCTGTGGGACAAGAAGTCGGGTGAGAGTGAAGAAAAACTCAAGGCGGCTGGCGTCGAGTTCATCACCGTCGACAAGAAACCTTTCTACGACGCCACCGCGCCGATCCGGGCCAAGTACGGCGCGCCGTATGCCGACCTGATCAAGAAAATCGAAGCCGTGCAGTAAGCCCCCCTCAATCTGTATCCATGAAAAAGGCCCTGCGCGCCGGATGTTATGGGCGCGCCTGGTTACGGTGAAACCCGATGAAGAATTTGCTGCTGCGTATCAACGATAAAATCTACATGACGTGCATCTGGGTGGCCGGCCTTTCTGTCCTTGCCGTTGCGCTAATGATCCCCTGGGGGGTGTTTGCCCGCTACGTGCTTGGCTCAGGCTCGAGCTGGCCGGAACCTACCGCGATTCTACTCATGATCGTATTCACCTTCATCGGCGCCGCCGCCAGCTACCGCTCCGGCTCGCATATGGCCGTCGACATGGTTACCTCTCGCATGCCGCCGCACCTGAAAACCGCCGCGTCGGTTGTCTCTCAGCTGTTGATGGCAGCCGTGTGCATTTTCATGACCGTGTGGGGCACCAAGCTGTGCATGACCACTTGGAATCAATTCATGAGCGCTATCCCTACCCTGCGCGTCGGCATCACGTACATGCCGATACCGATCGGTGGCTTCCTGACGTTGATTTTTGTGCTGGAAAAACTCTTGCTGGGTGATCAAAGCCAGCGTCGGGTCGTGCAGTTCGACCTGGTTGAAGAAAACGAAGGTGCCGCTTAATGGACGCTCTGATTCTGCTGGGCAGTTTTTTGCTGTTGATCCTGATCGGCATGCCGGTCGCCTACGCGCTGGGCGCTGCCGCCCTGATCGGGGCGTGGTGGATCGATATTCCGTTCCAGGCCATGATGATCCAGGTAACGGGCGGTGTGAACAAGTTCTCGCTGCTGGCCATCCCCTTCTTCGTCCTGGCCGGTGCGATCATGGCCGAGGGCGGTATGTCCCGCCGCCTGGTGGCATTCGCCAGTGTATTGGTAGGCTTCGTGCGCGGCGGCCTGTCATTGGTCAACCTCGTGGCCTCGAGTTTTTTTGGCGCAATCTCCGGTTCCTCGGTAGCCGATACCGCTTCGGTCGGTTCGGTGCTGATCCCGGAAATGACACGCCGGGGCTATCCGCGTGATTACGCCACCGCCGTCACCGTCAGTGGTTCGGTGCAAGCGCTGCTGACGCCGCCCAGCCACAATGCGGTGCTGTACTCCCTCGCCGCTGGCGGCACCGTTTCCATCGGGTCGCTGTTCATGGCCGGCATCGTCCCCGGCATCATGATGAACCTCTGCCTGATGGCGCTGTGCCTGGTTTTTGCGAAAAAGCGCAACTACCCCAAAGGTGAAGTGATCCCGCTCAAGGAAGCGTTGAAGATTTGCAAGGAAGCCATGTGGGGCATGATGACCTTGTTCATCATCCTCGGCGGCATTCTCTCGGGCGTTTTCACCGCCACCGAATCGGCCGCCATTGCTGTGGTGTGGGCATTTTTCGTGACCATGTGCATCTACCGCGACTACAAATGGAGCGAGTTGCCGAAACTGATGCACCGTACGGTACGCACCATCTCCATCGTGATGATCCTGATCGGCTTCGCCGCCAGCTTCGGCTACATCATGACGCTGATGGAAATCCCGGCGAAGATCACCACCGCGTTCCTGACGCTGTCGGACAACCGCTATGTGATCCTGATGTGCATCAACGTGATGTTGCTGCTGCTGGGCACCGTGATGGACATGGCGCCGCTGATCCTGATCCTGACGCCGATCCTGATGCCGGTGATCGTGGGCATTGGTGTGGACCCGGTGCAGTTCGGCATGATCATGCTGGTGAACCTGGGGATCGGCCTGATTACCCCACCGGTGGGCGCAGTGCTGTTCGTGGGCTCGGCCATTGGCAAGGTCAGTATCGAAAGCACTGTCAAGGCCCTGCTGCCGTTCTACGCCATGTTGTTCGTGGTGCTGCTGCTGGTGACTTACATCCCCGCCATTTCCCTTTGGTTGCCGCATCTGGTGTTGTAACAAACGACAAAGTCCCATTGTCGCGTGGGGATCTATCCCCGTTGGGCTGCACAGCAGCCCTAACGCCCAGACCTCGGTGTATCAGACAGATCGGGGTTACTGGTTTTGGGGCTGCTACGCAGCCCAGCGGGGATAAATCCCCTCGCCACAATTTGGGTTCACAAACAGACATCCAATTCTCTGCATAACAGCCTTTCCTCTTTAGCAGACGACTCCCATGACGCCACCCCTTCTCCACCTCGAAGACGAACTGACCCGTCTCACCCTGGCCCCGCACCTGGGCGCCAGCCTGGTCGACTGGACGTTGCGCAGTAACGGCGCCCCGCTACTGCGCCCGCCAGCGCCCCACGCGTTGGAAAACGGCCTGCCTGGCAAGCTCGGTGGCTTCCCGTTGATTCCCTGGTCGAACCGGATCGCCCACGGCGGCTTCGACTGTCCCGGCGGCTGGCTGGCCCTGGAGGCCAACAGCCCCAACGATCCGTTTCCGATCCATGGCAGTGCGTGGCAACAACCGTGGCAGGTGATCGAGCACAGTGCCCAGGAAGCGTTGCTGCAACTCGACAGCCAACAGCCGTTCGCCTACCGTGCCAACCTGCGGGTCCGTCTGAGCGGCGGCCAGTTGCAGCTCGCAATGCACGTCACCCACATGGCCGAACAGGCCGCGTGGCACGGGCTGGGCTTGCACCCGTACTTTCCACGCACCGCCGCCACGCGCCTGCAAACCCGCGCCAACGAGGTCTGGATGTGCGACGCGACAAAACTGCCCACGGAACTGACCAACATTCCTGAACACTGGGATTTCCAGGCGCTCCGTTTACTGCCGGACACGCTTGTCGACAACGGCTTCGGCGGTTGGGACGGGCAGTGCCTGATCCAGCAACCGGACCTGGGTTATGAACTGCAATGCCAGGCCAGCGGCAGCGACTATTTCCTGCTCTACTGCCCCGTGGGTCTGGACTTCTTTTGCATCGAACCGGTCAGCCATCCGGTCAACGCCCATCACCTGCCGGGGCGGCCGGGGTTGCGCTTGCTGGAGCAAGGGCAATCGGTGGCGCTGAGGTTTTCGATGCAATGCAGGTTGCTGTAACACCATTCCCCGGTTGGGGGCTGGAGACATGGACACTTTGTGGCCTGGGTCATGCTCCAGCCCAGGCCCAACACCAACGCCGACACCGCCAGGATGCCGCCACCCGCCCCCGTCAGGCCAAGGACCAGGCCCATGACCACACCAAAAAAACTTGCCAGTAACATTCAGGTTCTCTCAAGCCGCGCACACCTGTGGGCAGGTGTGATCGTATTTGCAGGACGCCTTGGCCCTCACTAAGCTGCGGACCATATGTTGTAAACCTCAAGCGTAGCAACCGCTTCTTCCCCACAGGTCCGCTGTCATGCCCGCGCAGATCCAGAGTTTTCTCGACCCCGCCTCCAAGACCTATACCCATGTTGTGTATGAACACGATGGCGGGCACTGCGCGGTGGTCGATCCGGTGCTCGACTACGATCCGGCCTCGGGCCGCAGCGGCACCGCGCAGGCGGATCGGGTGATCGCGTTTGTGCGGGAACATCGACTGACGGTGCAATGGCTGCTGGAGACCCACGCCCATGCCGATCACCTGTCCGCCGCGCCTTATCTGCGTCGGGAGCTGGGCGGCAAGATCGCCATCGGCGAGTCCATCGGCCAGGTGCAGAACGTGTTCAAGACCCTGTTCAACCTGGAGCCGCACTTCGCCGTCGACGGTTCGCAATTCGACCGCCTGTTCGCGCCCGACGAGTCCTTCCTGATCGGCAACCTCAAGGCCACCGCCCTGCACGTGCCCGGCCACACCCCGGCGGACATGGCCTACCTGATCGACGGCGACGCGATCCTGGTGGGCGACACGCTGTTCATGCCCGACGTAGGCACCGCCCGTTGCGACTTCCCCGGCGGCAATGCCCATCAGCTCTACGCCTCGATCCGCAAGCTGTTGGCCTTCCCCGCCGGGGTACGGCTGTATGTGTGCCACGACTATCCACCGGAGGAACGCGAGCCCCACTGCATGAGCACCGTGGGTGAGCAGCGCCAGCACAACATTCATGTCCGCGATGGCATCGATGAGGCTTCGTTCGTGGCCATGCGTACCCAGCGCGACAAGACACTGGGCATGCCGACGCTGCTGTTGCCGGCGATCCAGGTGAATGTGCGGGCCGGCCATCTGCCGCCGGCCGAGGACAATGGCGTGACGTACCTGAAGATTCCGATCAATCAATTTTAAGATCAAAAGATCGCAGCCTTCGGCAGCTCCTACATTGTGAATGCGATCCTCCTGTAGGAGCTGCCGAAGGCTGCGATCTTTTGATGTTCAGGTTCCCAAGGTCAACCCATTGGCCGGCAACGGCAGCGCGGTCTTGTAGCGCACCTGCTTGAGGGCAAAGCTCGAACGGATGTTCGCCACGCCCGGGACCTTGGTCAGGAAGTCCATCATGAACCGCTCCAGCGACTGGATGGTCGGCACCAGCACGCGGATCAGGTAATCCGGATCGCCGGCCATCAGGTAGCACTCCATCACCTCCGGTCGGTCGGAAATCGCCTCCTCGAAGTGCTGCAACGCCTCCTCCACCTGCTTCTCCAGGCTCACATGGATGAACACGTTGACGTGCAGTCCCAGCAGGTCGGCATCCAGCAGCGTGACCTGCTCGCGGATCACGCCCAACTCCTCCATCGCCCGCACCCGGTTGAAGCACGGCGTCGGCGACAGATTGACCGAACGGGCGAGATCGGCGTTGGTGATGCGGGCGTTTTCCTGAAGGCTGTTCAGAATGCCGATGTCGGTGCGATCCAATTTACGCATGAGACAAATAATCCTGTTTTTTATCGTTGTGCAGATTTTTTATCTGCAAATGATCTGAACAGCAAGCTAACAGAGAAAAATATTCTTCTTCGTCGAGCCTATGATTGTTGTAGGACAATTTCCCCTACCCGGGGACATTCGTCAGCTAGCGCGCCCACTACAAGAAATTCACAAGATCGAGCGTAGAAAGCCATGAACCCAGCGTACGAACCGCTACGCCTGCACGTCCCCGAACCCTCGGGCCGTCCCGGCTGCAAGACCGACTTTTCCTACCTGCATCTGTCCGATGCCGGCACGGTGCGCAAACCTCCCATCGACGTCGAACCCGCCGACACCGCCGACCTGGCCCGCAGCCTGATCCGCGTGCTCGATGACCAGGGCAATGCCTTGGGCGACTGGGCGGCGGACATTCCCGTCGAGATCCTGCGCAAAGGCATGCGCGCCATGCTCAAGACACGTATCTACGACAACCGCATGGTGGTCGCCCAGCGCCAGAAAAAAATGTCGTTCTACATGCAAAGCCTTGGCGAAGAAGCCATCGGCAGCGGCCAGGCCCTGGCGCTGAACATCGATGACATGTGCTTTCCCACCTACCGCCAGCAAAGCATCCTGATGGCCCGCGAGGTGCCGCTGGTGGACCTGATCTGCCAACTGCTGTCCAACGAGCGCGATCCGCTCAAGGGCCGGCAATTGCCGATCATGTACTCGGTCAAGGACGCCGGTTTCTTCACCATTTCCGGCAACCTCGCCACGCAATTCATCCAGGGCGTGGGCTGGGGCATGGCCTCGGCGATCAAGGGCGATACCAAGATCGCCTCGGCCTGGATCGGTGACGGCGCCACCGCCGAATCGGACTTCCACACCGCCCTCACCTTCGCCCACGTCTACCGGGCGCCGGTGATCCTCAACGTGGTCAACAACCAGTGGGCGATTTCCACCTTCCAGGCCATTGCCGGCGGTGAAGCCACGACCTTCGCCGGACGCGGCGTCGGTTGCGGCATCGCCTCCCTGCGTGTCGATGGCAACGATTTCATGGCGGTCTACGCCGCCTCGCGCTGGGCCGCCGAACGTGCCCGCCGCAACCTCGGCCCGGCCCTGATCGAATGGGTCACCTACCGCGCCGGTCCGCACTCCACCTCGGACGATCCCTCCAAGTACCGCCCCGCCGATGACTGGAGCCACTTCCCGCTGGGCGATCCGATTGCCCGTCTCAAGCAGCACATGGTCAAGATCGGCCAGTGGTCCGAAGAGGAACATGCGGCGGTCAGCGCCGAACTCGAAGCCGAGGTGATCGCCGCGCAGAAGGAAGCCGAACAGTACGGCACCCTCGCCGGCGGACAGATTCCCAGCGCCGCGACCATGTTCGAAGACGTCTACAAAGAGATGCCGGAGCACTTGAAGCGCCAGCGTCAGCAGTTGGGGATCTGACATGAACGATCACAACAACAATATTGCGTTGGACACCGCCATGACCACTACCACCATGACCATGATCCAGGCCCTGCGCTCGGCCATGGACGTGATGCTCGAGCGCGACGACAACGTCGTGGTGTTCGGCCAGGACGTGGGCTACTTTGGCGGCGTGTTCCGCTGCACCGAAGGCCTGCAGAACAAGTACGGCACTTCGCGGGTGTTCGACGCACCGATTTCCGAAAGCGGCATCGTCGGCGTGGCGGTGGGCATGGGTGCCTACGGGCTGCGGCCGGTGGCCGAGATCCAGTTCGCCGACTACGTCTACCCGGCGTCGGACCAGATCATTTCCGAGGCGGCACGCCTGCGCTATCGCTCGGCCGGCGAGTTCACCGCGCCGATGACCCTGCGCATGCCCTGCGGCGGCGGCATCTACGGCGGCCAGACCCACAGCCAGAGCATCGAGGCGATGTTCACCCAGGTCTGCGGCCTGCGCACCGTGATGCCGTCCAACCCCTACGACGCCAAGGGCTTGCTGATCGCTTCCATCGAAAACGATGACCCGGTGATCTTCCTCGAACCCAAGCGCTTGTATAACGGCCCGTTCGACGGCCACCACGATCGCCCGGTAACCCCGTGGTCGAAACACCCCTCGGCCCAGGTGCCGGACGGTTACTACACCGTGCCGCTGGACGTCGCCGCCATCACCCGTCCGGGCAAGGACGTGACGGTTCTCACCTACGGCACCACGGTCTACGTCTCTCAAGTGGCGGCCGAAGAAACCGGCATCGACGCCGAAGTCATCGACCTGCGCAGCCTCTGGCCGCTGGACCTTGAGACCATCGTCAAATCCGTGAAGAAAACCGGCCGCTGCGTGGTTGTCCACGAAGCCACCCGCACCTGCGGTTTCGGCGCCGAACTGGTGTCGTTGGTGCAAGAACACTGCTTCCACCACCTGGAAGCGCCCATCGAGCGTGTCACCGGTTGGGACACCCCCTACCCGCATGCGCAGGAGTGGGCGTATTTCCCTGGGCCGTCCCGAGTGGGCGCGGCGTTGAAACGGGTCATGGAGGTCTGAATGGGCACGCACGTTATCAAGATGCCGGACATCGGCGAAGGCATCGCGGAAGTTGAACTGTCGGTGTGGCACGTCAAGGTCGGTGACATGGTGGTCGAAGACCAGGTACTGGCCGATGTCATGACCGACAAGGCCATGGTCGACATCCCCTCACCGGTGCATGGCCGGGTCATCGCTCTGGGTGGCGAGCCCGGTGAAGTCATGGCGGTGGGCAGTGAACTGATCCGCATTGAAGTCGAAGGTGCGGGTAACCTGAAAGAATCGGCCCAACAGGCGCCAACGCCAACGCCAGCGCCGGCTGCGCAGGCACCGAAGCCGGCGCCCGTGGCGACACCTGAACCGGTACTGGAAAAAACCGCCGCGCCGCGCTGCGCCCCGCAAGCGCCTGTGGCCCGCGACCCCGACGAGCGCCCACTGGCCTCGCCGGCCGTGCGCAAACACGCGCTGGACCTGGGCATTCAACTGCGCCTGGTCCAGGGCAGCGGCCCGGCCGGGCGGGTCCTGCACGAAGACCTCGAAGCCTATCTGGCCCAGGGTCCGTCGTCCCAAGCCAAGGGCGGTTCGGGTTATGCCGAACGCCACGACGAGCAGCAGATCCCGGTGATCGGCATGCGCCGCAAGATCGCCCAGCGCATGCAGGAAGCGACCCAACGCGCGGCCCATTTCAGCTATGTCGAGGAAATCGACGTCACGGCCCTGGAAGAGCTGCGGGTTCACTTGAATGAAAAACACGGCGCCAGTCGCGGCAAGCTGACCTTGCTGCCGTTCCTGGTCCGCGCCCTGGTCGTGGCCCTGCGGGACTTTCCGCAGATGAATGCCCGCTACGACGACGAAGCCCAGGTCATCCATCGCTCAGGCGCGGTGCATGTGGGCGTCGCCACCCAGAGCGACGTTGGCCTGATGGTGCCGGTGGTGCGTCACGCCGAAGCCCGTACCCTGTGGGACAGCGCGGCGGAAATCGCCCGCCTGGCCACGGCAGCGCGCACGGGCAAGGCCAGTCGCGATGAACTGTCCGGCTCGACCATCACCCTGACCAGCCTCGGTGCCCTCGGCGGCATCGTCAGCACGCCGGTGCTGAACCTGCCGGAAGTGGCGATTGTCGGCGTGAACAAAATCGTCGAGCGGCCCATGGTGATCAAGGGTCAGATCGTGATCCGCAAGATGATGAACCTCTCCAGCTCCTTCGATCACCGGGTGGTCGACGGCATGGACGCGGCGCAATTCATCCAGGCCCTGCGTGGCCTGCTCGAACAACCCGCCACGCTGTTTGTGGATCAATAATGGGAGCAGGTATGCAACAGACTTTGAACACCACGCTGCTGATCATCGGCGGCGGCCCCGGCGGCTATGTGGCGGCGATCCGCGCCGGCCAGCTGGGCATCCCGACCATCCTGGTGGAAGGCCAGGCGTTGGGCGGGACCTGCCTGAACATCGGCTGCATCCCGTCCAAGGCGTTGATCCATGTGGCCGAGCAGTTCCACCAGACCCGACACCACAGCCAGGGCTCGGCCCTGGGCATCACGGTGGCGGCGCCAACGCTGGACATCGGCAAGAGCGTGGAATGGAAGGACGGTATCGTCGATCGCCTGACCACCGGCGTCGCAGCATTGCTGAAAAAGCACAAGGTCCAGGTCATTCATGGCTGGGCCAAGGTGATCGATGGCAAGACGGTCGAGGTCGGCGATACCCGCATCCAATGCGAACACCTGCTGCTGGCCACCGGTTCGAAAAGCGTCAACCTGCCGATGCTGCCACTGGGCGGGCCGATCATTTCCTCCACCGAAGCCCTCGCCCCCACTTCGGTGCCCAAGCACCTGGTGGTAGTCGGCGGCGGCTACATCGGCCTGGAGCTGGGCATCGCCTATCGCAAGCTCGGTGCCGAGGTCAGCGTGGTCGAGGCCCAGGAGCGGATCCTGCCCGCTTACGACGGCGAGCTGACGCAACCGGTGCACGAGGCGCTCAAGCAGTTGGGCGTGAAGCTGTACCTCAAGCACAGCGTCGAAGGGTTCGATGCCCAGGCCAGCACCTTGCAAGTGCGCGATCCCAATGGCGACACGCTGAACCTGGACACCGACCGGGTGCTGGTGGCGGTCGGGCGCAAACCCAATACCCAGGGCTGGAACCTTGAAGCGCTGGACCTGGCGATGAACGGTTCGGCGGTGAACATCGACAGCCGTTGCCAGACCAGCATGCGCAACGTCTGGGCCATTGGCGACCTGAGCGGTGAACCGATGCTCGCCCACCGGGCCATGGCCCAAGGCGAAATGGTCGCCGAGCTGATCGCCGGCCAGCATCGGGAATTCAACCCGACCGCCATCGCCGCGGTGTGCTTCACCGACCCGGAACTGGTGGTGGTCGGCAAGACGCCGGACGAGGCCAAGGCTGCCGGGCTGGACTGCCTGGTTTCGAGCTTCCCGTTCGCCGCCAACGGTCGGGCCATGACCCTGGAATCGAAAAGCGGTTTCGTCCGGGTCGTGGCACGCCGGGACAACCACTTGATCGTGGGCTGGCAAGCGGTCGGCGTCGGCGTGTCGGAGCTGTCCACCGCGTTTGGTCAGTCCCTGGAAATGGGGGCGCGCCTGGAAGACATCGCCGGCACCATCCATGCCCATCCGACGCTGGGCGAGGCCGTGCAGGAAGCGGCGTTGCGGGCGTTGGGGCATGCGTTGCATCTGTAAAGATGGAGTCCACCGCCAAGGATCGTTCCCATGCTCCGAGTGGGAATGCAGCCAGGGACGCTCCGCGTCCCAAAGCCGAACACGGAGCGTCCGTTGAAGTATTCCCACGCGGAGCGTGGGAACAATCATGTCAGTGAGGCTGCGAAACAGCCCCGGAATGAAGTATTGTTGTTCCCATCCAAAAAACGTCAGAAGCCTTGAACCGTTTCGACGGTTGTTAAGCAATAGAGGGTGTCATGGGTAACGAGAGCATCAATTGGGACAAACTGGGCTTTGACTACATCAAGACCGACAAGCGCTACCTGTCGCACTGGCGCGATGGCGCCTGGGACGCGGGCACCCTGACCGACGACAACGTGCTGCACATCAGCGAGGGCTCCACAGCCCTGCACTACGGTCAGCAGTGCTTCGAAGGCCTGAAGGCCTATCGCTGCAAGGACGGCTCGATCAACCTGTTCCGCCCGGACCAGAACGCCGCCCGCATGCAGCGCAGCTGCGCCCGCCTGCTGATGCCGCAGGTCGACACCGAGCAGTTCGTCGAAGCCTGCAAGCAAGTGGTTCGCGCCAACGAGCGCTTCATCCCGCCGTATGGCACCGGCGGCGCGCTGTACCTGCGCCCGTTCGTGATCGGCGTGGGTGACAACATCGGCGTGCGCACCGCGCCTGAGTTCATCTTCTCGATTTTCTGCATTCCGGTCGGCGCCTACTTCAAGGGCGGCCTGACCCCGCACAACTTCCTGATCTCCAGCTTCGACCGCGCCGCCCCGCAAGGCACCGGTGCGGCCAAGGTCGGTGGCAACTATGCCGCCAGCCTGATGCCCGGCTCCCAGGCCAAGAAGGCCAGTTTCGCCGACTGCATCTACCTGGACCCGATGACCCATTCGAAAATCGAGGAAGTCGGCTCGGCCAACTTCTTCGGCATCACCCACGACAACAAATTCGTCACCCCAAGATCCCCTTCGGTCCTGCCGGGCATCACTCGCCTGTCGTTGATCGAACTGGCCAAATCGCGCCTGGGCCTGGAAGTGATCGAAGGCGACGTGTTCATCGACAAGCTGTCGGACTTCAAGGAAGCCGGTGCTTGCGGTACCGCGGCGGTGATCACCCCGATCGGCGGCATCAGCTACAAGGACAAGCTGCACGTGTTCCACAGCGAAACCGAAGTCGGCCCAATCACCCAGAAGCTCTACAAAGAGCTGACCGGCGTGCAGACCGGCGACGTGGAAGCGCCGGCGGGTTGGATCGTCAAGGTTTGACCTCCCCGGCAGCATCAGGGCTTTCATGACGAGGGAGCCTGCTCCCTCGAACCCGTAAGAGCGGTGCAGAAGCTAGCTGTGTAGGAGCTGACGAGTGAAACGAGGCTGCGATCTTTCCCGAGACACTTGAGTCCCAAGCGAAAGATCAAAAGATCGCAGGCTTCGCCAGCTCCTACAGGCCCCAGCGTCTGCTACTCCCATTACTCCCGCCGCAATACCAACCATCGCCCCCAGCGCTGGTGAAACCAGCCGTAACCGCTGACCAGCAAGATCCCGCCCAGCACCAGGACCGCGCCAACGATAAAGTTCGGCTCCAGCGGCTCGTCCAGCAACCAGACACCAAAACCGATGCCAAACAGCGGCGTCATGAACGACAGCACGCCCAATTGCGAGGCGAGGTAACGGCGCAGCAGCGAGAACCAGATCAGGAAACTGGCGAAGGACACCAGCAACACCTGGAACGCCAGGCTGGCAATGAGTTGCGGCGTGGGGTTGATCGTCGTTTGCGCCAACGCCACGGACATCCCGATCAGCAGCACCCCGGCGCCCACCAGTTGATACAGCAGTGTCTGGCTGGCGGGCAGGTCCGTCAATCGCGAACAACGGACCGTCACCGTGGTCGCGCCCCACAGCGCACCGGCCAGCAAGCCCATTCCGTCACCGAGCAACGAGCTGCCGTGCGCCGCCCCCGAGCCGCCACTGAAGGCCACCACGATCCCGCCGAAGGCAACCGCGATGCCCAGCCATTGCGCCGGCTTGAGGCGTTCGCTCGGCAGTTTCCAGTGCAAACCGAGTGCGGCGAACATCGGGGCGGTGTACAGGAAAATCACCATGTGCGAAGCCGTCGTATGCCGCAGGCCTTCGCCCACCATCACGAACTCCAGGGCAAACAACAATCCCACCAACAGGCCAGGACGCCAACTGCCATCGGCCAGGGACAGGCGTTCACCTCGCGCCAGCACCAACAGCCAGACCAGTACCGCGGCAATGGCCGAGCGCACGCCCAGTTGCAGCATCGGCGCCATGTCGGCGGCGCTGGCCTTGATCGCGACTTGCTGGAAACCCCAGATGGCACAGAGTCCGGTCATCAGGGCACTGACCCGGCCATCCAGGGCGCGGCGGGTGGTCATGGGAAAAGTCCTTTGGGCAGAAATGGATGAAAGGATTGTCTGCCTGACACCTTTGCTGGATATAGTGATTACCCGACAAGCCATCCCGGTAATCCGCCATTGCGGTCGATATGCAGCCTCCAGCCCAACATCTGAAAATGCCTCCGTTCGACGCGGCTCTGCCCTCGCCGATTTTCTTTCGCAGCGCCTGCATGCCGGCCCATGCCACTTACCCCCGGCATCGGCATGCCTGGGGTGAGTTCGTCTACTCCTACAGTGGAGTGATGGAAATCGAGATCGCCCAGCACCATTACCTGGCGCCACCGCAGTACGGCATCTGGCTGCCGCCGGACATGGAACACGTTGGGTTCAATCGGCATGAGGCCTGCCATTGCTCGTTGTACTTGGCGGCCGAACTGTGCGCTGCGCTGCCGGCCGTCCCCTGCGCGCTGACCTTGAGCCCACTGATCCGCGCGTTGCTGGAAGAGCTGCGCAGCGACCCGCCGAGCCAACCGCAGACACCCGAGCAGCAGCGCTTGTTGCAGGTGCTGGTGGACAAGCTGACTCAGGCACCCCAGGCCGGTAGCTACCTGCCCTCCTCGGATGATCCATTGCTGGGCCCCGTATTGCGGGCCCTGGAGGCGAACCCCAGCGACCCGCGCTCCTTGCCGCAACTGGCCCGCGCCGCCAACACCACCGAACGCACGCTGATGCGCCGGGCCCAACGGGACCTGGGCATGTCCCTGGTGGAATGGCGCCAGCGCCTGAAAGTCATCGAGGCCCTGGCCCTGCTCGAACGTGGCCAGAGCGTGGAAACCATTGGCCTGGACCTGGGCTACAGCAGCGCCTCGGCGTTCATCAGCATGTTTCGCAAAATGATGGGCACCACGCCGGATGAGTATCGACGTAGGCATATGGCTTGATGATGGGGGGTGATGCTGAAATGGCTATCGCGAGCCAGCTCGCTCCCACAGGGTCTGTCGGCGGACATCAACCCTGTGTTCAGCGCAGACCCACTGTCGGAGCGAGCTTGCTCGCGATAGCGCCAGTGGGTATGCCGTCGATTTCGGCACTGATCCCAAACCGCCCCGCCAGCGCCCGACGCCCACTGGCCGTCACCCCCAGTGCCCGGCTATCCAGGTCCTGGATCACCCACTTGCGCTTGATCGCCACTTGCAGCAACGCCGCTCCCAGGGCGCCGCCCAGGTGCGGACGGCGCATGCTCCAGTCCAGGCAGGGGCAAGCGAATCGACGGCGTTTCGCGGCGAGGGCCTGGAGGTCAATGCCCAACCCCTCGAACAGCCCCACGCCGGACTCACTCAACCGATAGCCCTGTTCTGGCACCTCCACCAGCCACCCGGCCTCGATCAGGCGATCATGCAGCCGCACCGCCAGGGTGCCAGCCATGTGGTCGTAGCAGGTGCGGGCGAATTGCAGGCGATCCGGTGTGTGTGGCGTGAAGGTCGGCGCAGCGTTCTGGCCGATCACCATCAGCGCTTCGAGGGCCTGGGCGACACGTGGGTCCGCCAGGCTGTAGTAACGATGCCGGCCCTGGATGTGCAGGCGCACCAAGGTCAGGTCCTTGAGTTTCGCCAGGTGGGCACTGGCGGTCGAGGCGCTGACCTCGGCGATGCTCGCCAATTCGGTGCTGGTGCGGGCATGGCCATCCATCAAGGCGCAGAGCATTCGGGTACGGGCCGGCTCGGCAATCGCTGCGGCCACTTGGGACACGCCTACGTCATGACGTTCTGCGTTCATCTTTCACTCCACAATGGAACAAGCGCACCGATCGGTTTCTGCCCTCAATCGTCCCGGGTCAGCACTTCCAGCAACTCGATTTCAAAGATCAGGTTGGCGTTGGGCTTGATGTGGGCGCCCATGGACCGTTCACCGTAGGCCAGGTGGGCCGGCACCAGCAACTTGCGCTTGCCGCCGACTTGCATGCCCATCAGGCCCAGGTCCCAGCCCTTGATGACACGCCCCGTGCCGATCACGCATTGGAAGGGTTTGCCCCGACTGTAGGACGAATCGAATTCGGTGCCGTCTTCGAGGGTGCCGCGGTATTGGGTGGTGATCAGCGCACCTTTGACTACGCTTTTGCCGTCGCCCTGGTGCAGGTCGATGATTTGCAGTTCTTCATTCATGGCGTATTTCCGTGTCGTTTCAGGCGCCGGTTTTTCGCAGAATTCCAGGCATATGGCAATCCTTTGTGGCGAGGGGATTTATCCCCGCTGGAGTGCGAAGCGCTCCCAGACGCTACGGCCATATAGAAATTTCTGGGGGTCGCTCCGCAACCCAGCGGGGATAAATCCCCTCGCCACAGCCCCCATAGCTTCGTATGGAACTGTGTTTTATCAGGCTATTCATGCAATAGGGAACCGCAACGGCCTATTCGGTTCACATGGGTATCGACCCTGCATTTCAGATAAGGACCTTCTGATGATCGACTCTCGCCCGCACCACGGTTTCATTCCCCCGTACATCCTCAACCGCATCATCGCCCACGGTTCCGAACAGCAACGTTCCAGCGCCCTCGGCACCTTGACTCATGTGCGCAGCCTACGACACAACCCTGGCCCACCCAGCACCCCGCCCGTCGCGGCAGCGCTGCCCAAGTCCGGCAAGGCCGGACACCCGCAACGCAGCGTGCACGATGCCCAGAACGGCATGGAACTGCCCGGCCAGCCGGTACGCCTGGAAGGCCAGCGGGCCAGTGGCGACCCGGCCGTGGACGAGGCCTACGATGCCCTGGGCGCCACCTATGATTTTTTCTGGAAGGTCCTGGGGCGCGATTCCATCGACAACAAAGGCTTCGCCCTGGTGGGCAGCGTGCATTACGGCCAGGGCTATGAAAACGCCTTCTGGAACGGTGCACAAATGGTGTTTGGCGACGGCGACGGCGAAATCTTCCAGCGCTTCACCCGCTCCCTGGACGTGGTGGCCCACGAACTGGCCCATGGCGTCACCGAAAGCGAAGCCGGGTTGATCTACGCCAACCAGTCCGGTGCGCTGAATGAGTCCATCTCCGACGTGTTCGGTGTGTTGGTCAAGCAGTTCGTGCTCGAACAGACCGCCGACCAGGCCGACTGGCTGATCGGCGCCGACCTGCTCACCGACAAGATCAACGGTGACGGCCTGCGCAGCATGTCCAACCCCGGCAGCGCCTACGATGACCCACTGCTGGGCAAAGACCCGCAACCGGCGCACATGCGCGAATTCGTCATTACCCGTGAAGACAACGGTGGCGTGCACATCAACTCCGGCATTCCCAACCGAGCCTTTTATCTGGTGGCGACCACGCTGGGCGGATTTGCCTGGGAAAAGGCCGGCCGGATCTGGTATGACACCTTGTGCGACCGAAGACTGCCCAATGACGCGTCCTTCAGCGCCTTCGCCCGCTTGACCGTCGAGCATGCCCGCCAGCGCTTCGGCACGCGGGAAGTGCAAGCGGTACAGAACGGCTGGACCCAGGTCGGCGTTGACCTGACACAGGAGAGCTGATGAAAACCCTTCCAGACCTCGACGACAAAGCCGTGGTACGGCTGTCGCGCCAGGGCGGCGTGGCCGCCATCCATGCACTGACCCGGCCACGGGAAATCGAGTTCGCCCAGTGCGACCTCGACCAGCGCACACGCATCTGTTCGGTCCTGGAGGGCTGCCTGCCGCTGACCTCCTCCACGCCCGGGCGCGGCGACCAGCGGTTTTTCCAGATCGAGGTGCGTTATCGCGCCAACGACCAGGACGACGAGATGGTGCTGCAGGTGCCCGAGGACCGGGCACCCGGCGAGCTGGTTCAGCTATGGGACAAAGGCGAAGTGCTCTGAAGATTTAACGTGTGGCCGGCACGATCTTGACGATCGCGCCGGACACGGTTTCGATCAGCAGGTACTTGTCGTCGATCTGCACCCATTGCTGCTCGCTTGTCGGCTGTTCCAGCTTCTTCTGTTTCCAGTCTTTCATGGCCCTGTCCGCGCGCTGATAGTCCGCCGGTACCCGGTCGTTCTCCACCAGCCTGCGGCCATTGCTCGGCGAATGCTCCAGGGCGTCTCCGGTTTTCTCGACCGCTTGCGCAACAGGCCCAAGGGTTCCAAGGCCGGCAATCAGGACCAGGCTGGCGATCAGGGTGGGTTTGCGCATAGAAAAAACTCCAGTTATTCGAGGGACTGAATCTGGGACTTCGCGGGCGGCAAATCATTCCTTTTACCGTAGAAGCTCGTAGGAATTCGCAGGAGCTCGTAGGAGCTCGTAGGAGCTCGTAGGAGCTGTCGAGTGCAACGAGGCTGCGATCTTCCCCAAGACACTTGAATCCCAAGCGAAAGATCAAAAGATCGCAGCCTTCGGCAGCTCCTACAACGCAGCCGAGCGGGAGCAAGCGCCCTCGCCACAGGATATAGTGACAAGCCCTGCACGACGGACCCTGCCATGACGACTTCGACCACTGCCTCCCCTGCCCTCAAGGAAATCTTCAACAACGCCCGCCTGGAACACATCGCCAGCGAAATGCGCGCGGTGTATCCGGCCTTCGACACCAAGGCGTTCCTGAACATGGCCAACGACGGGCTGGCCGAGTTGTCGGTGATGCAGCGCATGGCCCGGGTCAGTGAGTGCCTGCACGCAGTGCTGCCTCTCGATTACGAGGCATCGCTGGAAGTGCTGCGGGCCCTGGCCCCGCGCCTGAACAGCATGTTTGTCAGCATGTTCCTGCCGCACTACGTGGCGTCTTACGGTCGCAATCACTTCGACGTGTCGTTGGACGCGCTCCAGTATTTCACCCGGTTCGGCTCGTCGGAGTTCGCCGTGCGGCACTTCTTGCGGGACGACCTGGAACGTACCCTCAAGGTCATGCACGACTGGGCACTGGACGCCAACGAGCACGTGCGCCGCCTGGCCAGCGAAGGCAGCCGGCCGCGCCTGCCGTGGTCGTTTCACTTGGAGCCAATCCAGGCCAACCCCGACCTGGCCGCCGCGATCCTCGACACGCTCAAGGCCGACGACAGCCTTTATGTGCGCAAATCCGTGGCCAACCACCTCAACGACGTCACCAAGCAGCATCCCGACTGGGTGCTGGACCAGATCGAAGGCTGGCCATTGCAAGACCGCCGCACCGCGTGGATCGCCCGGCATGCGCTGCGTAGCTTGATCAAACAAGGCAACCCCAGGGCACTGGGGGTCATCGGTGCCGGCGGCAAGGCGCAGGTCCAAGTGCTGGATTTGCAGGTGACGCCGGCGGTGATCCGCTTGGGAGAACAGGTCACACTGTCCTTCACGGTGCAATCAACCCTCGGGCAGAGCCAGCGCCTGGTGATCGACTATGCCGTCGACTACGTGAAAGCCTCGGGCGGCACCTCGGCCAAGGTCTTCAAACTCAAGACCTTCGACTTGCCCGCCCAGGGTCGCGTCAACCTCAGCCGTTCGCAACGTATTCGCGAGCTGACCACCCGCAAACACTACGCGGGCCGGCATGCCGTGCACCTGTTGGTCAACGGCGAGCGGCTG
Organism: Pseudomonas sp. NFACC37-1; assembly: GCF_900101575.1. NCBI lineage: Bacteria > Pseudomonadati > Pseudomonadota > Gammaproteobacteria > Pseudomonadales > Pseudomonadaceae > Pseudomonas > Pseudomonas sp. NFACC37-1. The sequence goes on from NZ_FMUZ01000020.1 coordinate 75,218, forward strand.
GGCAGCACGGCGTTCGATATCGTCTCCTGAGAGGGTCAGGCTATCGCCACGGTTTTCGCCTGGCGGATGTTCTGCAGAAAACGCTCGGCCGGCAGCGGATGGCCCAACAGATAGCCCTGCAGCGAATCGCAGCCCAGCTGGGTCAGGAAGTCTTGTTGCACGTCGGTCTCCACGCCTTCGGCGACGATCCGTAGGCCCAGGGCCTGGCCGAGGGCGACGATGGCCGAGACGATGGCCGCGTCATCGCTGTCATGCTCCAGGTCCCGCACGAAGCCACGATCGATCTTCAGCTCGTTGGCCGGCAGGCGCTTGAGGTACATCAGGCTCGAATAGCCGGTGCCAAAGTCGTCGATGGACAAATCCACGCCCATGTCCGAGAGCAGTTGCAACACCGTCATGCTCGCGTCCGCATCGCTCATGGCGGTGGTTTCGGTGATTTCCAGGGTCAGGCTGTTGGCGGGCAGCTTATGCGTTTCCAAGGCCTTGGCCACGCTCTGCACCAGACCGGTGTGACAGAACTGCAAGGCCGAGAGGTTCACCGCGATGCGCCAGTCGGTATAACCGAGCACGTACCATTCGCGCATCTGCCGACAGGCTTCGTTCAACACCCATTCGCCGATGGGAATGATCAACCCGGTCTTTTCCGCCAGGTCGATGAATGTGTCGGGCATCAGCATGCCTTGGGTCGGATGGGTCCAGCGCAACAAGGCTTCGGCCCCGACCGGACGACCATTGGCCGCGTCGAACTTGGGCTGGTAATGCAGGCTGAACTGCCGCTGTTCGACGGCCATGCGCAAGTCTTGCAGCAGCTGCAATTGCTTGCGAGCGTTACTGTTCATCGAGGCGTCGAAAAAACTGTAGCCATTTTTGCCGGCGCCCTTGGCGTGGTACATCGCCGCGTCGGCGTTCATCAGCAGCTCTTCGGCGCTCTGGCCGTTGCCAGGGTAAAGGGCGATGCCGACGCTGGCGGAGATCTGCAAGTCATGTTCAGACACCCGGAACGTGCGCCCGATCAAGCCGACCTGGCGTGCCGCCAGTCGCAGGGCATCGTCGGGCTCGGCCAGTTGCACCAGCAGCACGAACTCATCACCACCGATCCGCGCCAGGGTGTCCTGGCTGCGCAGGTCTTCGCGCAGGCGCAGAGCCACGTCCCGTAGCAACAAATCGCCCATGTGGTGACCAAAGGCATCGTTGACCGGCTTGAAACCATCGAGGTCGATGAACATCAAGGCGAAGCAGCCGCCCTGCTCTTGCACCCGATGCATGGCCTGGTCGATCCGGTCGGCCAACAACACACGGTTGGGCAGCCCGGTGAGGGGGTCGTGCAGGGCCAACTGGGTCAGTTCCCGGTTGGCCCGGGTCAGGGACTGGGCCAGCTCGGCGGTGCGGGCTTCCAGGCGTGCGTCGAGAATCGAGGTCAGCAAGGCAATGGCCAGCACCGCCAGGGTGGTGATCAACACCAGATTGTCCAGGCCCTTGCCGCTCAAGCCGTCCAGAGAACCACAAAAGCTGCCCTCGCTGAATCGCGCCCCGGCCATGCCGGTATAGTGCATGCCGACGATGGCGATGCCCATGACCACCGCGGCGCCCGCACGAGCCAGACGCACGTGGGGGCTGTTCTGGCGCAGGCGAAAGGCAATCCACAGTGCCGCCGCCGAGGCGCCGACAGCTATCACCAGCGAAGCCCCGAACAGCGTCGGGTCATAATCGATGCCCGGCTGCATCCGCAGCGCGGCCATGCCGGTGTAATGCATGGCGCTGATTCCGGCGCCCATGATCAGCGCTCCGAAGGCCAACTGCCACGCCGGCAATCGCGGTTGGCTGACCAGCCACAGGGCAAAACCGCTGGAAAGAATGGCGGTCAGCAGTGACAGCGCGGTGATCGGGACATCGTAGCCAAGCTCAACCGGCAAGGTGAACGCCAGCATGCCGATGAAGTGCATGGACCAGATGCCCACCCCCATCGCCAGCGCGCCCCCGGTCATCCAAAAATGCGCGGCACGCCCCTGGGCGGTGGCGATACGCCCGGCCAGATCCAGGGCGGTGTAGGAAGCCAGCACGGCAACAAACAAGGAAATCGAAACGAGGGCGGGGGAATAACTGCCGATGAGCATGGTTTTTTCTCGTAACAGAAGAGCCGTACTGCTTCCATGCCCGGTTGGAGGTCGGCGATTGTACTGAATCGTGACAGGGACGCACGAACCAAATGTCAAAAAGCCATCAAACCTGAAATATTTTCGACGAAAGACACGACCCCGTGCAGGGAGATTTTTTCTGCAAGCCATCCATCATGTGTTCACCGCAGCTCCAATGTGGGAGCGGGCTTGCTCGCGAAAGCGGTGGGTCAGCTTGCATCAATGTTGAATGGGCCGCCGTCATCGCGAGCAAGCTCGCTCCCACAGTGGGATTTGGGCCGGGCGCAGGTTTTAGATTCACTGGAGATCCAGTGTGGGAGCGAGCTTGCTCGCGATAGCGGTGAGTCAGTCTACACACGGGCCCCGGGCCGTTCAGCTACCATGCCAAGCTGGTCATTCGCAAAGGCTGCAACCCGGACATCGACAGGGAGGCTCGATGGAGGCGGCGATCCGGCGGATGCAGGAAGCGGGCGTGCAGTTGATCGAATCCAGCGCGATAGACAGTCGCCCCTTCGCTTGATGGCTCATACTAGGCGCCTCTTTTCCGGACAGTGAGCCTCCATGCCCTTCCTCGCCCGTACCCATCCGCGTCTTTCCAGCGCCACGGTCCTTGGCCTGGCGGTGGGTATCCTGGTTCCCGTGGACTCGATCATCAGCAAGATCCTGATCGGCTGGAATGCCGGGGTCTGGACCTACCTGGTGCTGATGTTCTGGCTGACCGTGCGGGCCAAGGCGCCCGATGTGAAGCGCATCGCCGAAATCGAAGATGAAAATGCCGGGGTGGTGCTGCTGACGGTCTGCGTCGCGGCATTGGCCAGCCTGGCGACCATCACCTTCGAGCTGGCCGGCAGCCGCGACCTGCAAGCCGCTGGCAAGCTGTTGCATTACGGCTTCACGGCAATGACCGTGATCGGCTCATGGTTGCTGATCGGGGTGATTTTCAGCGTTCACTACGCACGGCTGTATTACACCTGGGAGGGCAAGGAGCCGGCACTGCGCTTTGCCGAAGGGCTGACCACGCCCAACTATTGGGATTTCCTGTATTTCTCTTTCACCATCGGGGTCGCGGTGCAGACGTCCGACGTGGGGGTCGCCACCCGGCAACTGCGCAAGATCGTATTGGCGCAGTCGTTGATCGGGTTTGTGTTCAATACGGCGATCCTGGGGTTTTCGATCAATATTGCGGCGGGGTTGTTTGGGTAAGGGGCTACCTTGCGTAGGAGCTGCCGAAGGCTGCGATCTTTTGATCTTGATCTTGATCTTGATCTTTTGCTTGCGACTCAATTGTCTGGGGCAAGATCGCAGCCTCGTTTCACTCGTCAGCTCCTACGAGCTCCTACGGGGGTCGAGGATGCATCAGGGTGGTGTTGGCAGCCATAGTCTGAAGCGCGCGCCACCCAAGGGAGAGGCTCCCACCGTCAAGGTGCCGCCCTGGGCTTCCAGGGCCCGGCGGCTGATGGCCAGGCCGAGGCCGAAGCCGCCCGTGGCGCGGTCGCGGCTGCGGTCCAGACGGTAGAACGGCTCGAACACACGCTCGCGTTCGCTGTCGGGAATGCCGATGCCGTCGTCGTCGACCCAGATCTCACAGCCTCGATCACCCACCAGCACGCCGATCTGGATGTGCTTTTCGCAATACCGCATGGCATTGCGCAGCAGGTTCTGCAACGCCCGTGCGGTCAGCCGTGGGTCCAGCACAAAACGCTCCAGCGTCCCATGCAACAACACATCAATCACCACGTCCGGCGCCGTCAGGTCCTCGTCGACGCTGCCCAGGATGCTGTCGATGAATTCGTCCAGCGCCACTTCGACCCGTTCGGGCAAGTGCTGCGGGTTTTGCAACCGGCTGTAGGACAGCAGCTCCAGCACCAACTCATCCAGCTCGCGAATGTGCGCCACCAGCCCTTGCAGACGCTCGCGACTCGGTGCCGGCAGATCATCGGACAGCGCCAGGGCCAGGCCGAAGTCGAGTCGCGTCAGGGGCGTGCGCAGTTCGTGGGACACAGCGTTGAGCAGATCCCGCTGTTGGTTGAGCAGGTTCTCGATGTCCCCCGCCATCGTGTCGAACACATGGGCCAGGCTGCCGATGTTCGAACTGGAGGCAATGTGCGTACGCTCCCCCAGATGACCTTTGCCGAAACGCTCGGCGGTGCGCCGCAGGCGTTCCAGGTCGCGCCAGTGAGGCCGCAGCCAGAGCAACAGGCAGGCCAGCATCGTCGCGCCGATCAACACGTTGATGCTCCAGTACAACCAGCTGACATCGGCCGGGTCCGGCGGCACGACCATCTTCACCGCCGTGCGCTCATCCAGCGGTGCCGCCGCCAGGGTTCGCCAGGCCCATTCGCCAAGGCGCACCACATTCTCGCCACGCTTGAGACGCGCCTGCTCCTCGGCGCTGAAACCGTTGTCACCGATGGCGGCCAGCTCAATGCGCAGCGGGTTGAATTCCTTGTCCATCTGCGCCGCCAGCGTCGGCCACTGTTCGCTGGGCACAGCGCGGAACTGCTTGACCAACAAGGTTTGCAGGCCCCGGGAATAATCGAGGTTGTAGGTCAGGAAACGCTCATGGAATAGGCGCACCACCAGTTCCGGCATCAGGTAGATCGCCGCGCTGTAGGACACGATGGTGACCAGGTAGAGGCGGATCAGCAGCTTCCACATCGGTTCAGCATTCCCACTCGGAACGGCTGAACAGATAGCCCTTGCCCCACACGGTCTTGATCTTGCGGGCTTCGTCGGCGTTGTCGTCGAACTTGCGCCGCAACTTGGAAATCGCCACGTCCACCGAACGGTCGGTGCCGTTGAATTCAATACCCCGCAAGCGTTGCAGGATCTGGTCGCGGCTCAGCACTTCGCCGGAATGCCGGGCCAGCACCACCAGCAGGTTGTATTCACCGCTGGACAATTCCACCGCCTGCCCGCGCCAGGTCACCGTGCGCTCGGACAGGTCGATGCACAGGTTGCCCACCAGGATGCGGTCGTTGGCCGTCTGCGGCTCGATGAGGCTGCTGCGCCGTAACAAGGTGCGCACCCGCGCCAGCAATACTCGGGGCTCGCACGGTTTGGTGACGTAGTCGTCAGCGCCCATCTCCAGGCCCAGGACCTGGTCGTGGCTGTCGTCCCGGGCGGTGAGCATCAGGATCGGCAAGGTCGCCGAGTCGGCCCGCAGCAAGCGGCAGACCTGCAAGCCGTCCAACCCCGGCAACATCAGGTCGAGGATCACCAGGTCCGGCGGATCGACCCGCGCCCGCTCACGCACATGATCGCCACGGCTGAGGACACTGACCTGATAGCCGTTGCGCTCCAGGTAACTGGCGATCAGTTCAGAGAGTGCGGTGTCGTCTTCCACCAGGAGGATGTTGGGCATGGTGTTTCCAGAAAGTGCTGTGGCGCCGGCCATGCCGCTATCGCGAGCAAGCTCGCTCCCACAAGGGTCTTGGGGACGACACAAAACCACTGTGGGAGCGAGCTTGCTCGCGATTGCGGTGTAACAGGTGCAGAAAAACCTCAAGCTGCCAAGGATATACGCCCTCACCCACCCAGAGCCAAACCCCTTACACAATTTCACACACTGTCTACAAAGCTTTACCGGATTACCCCTTTTCTGGATCGTGAGCTCTTTGTGAATACACTGCGATTGAGCATTGTGAAACTTCAGCGCACTTGTAAAGACTGACCGGCACACGAGGCAATCCGCCTACACGCCTCCGCCAGTTTCACCTGATCGACCACCAACCCGATCCGAATATGCCCCGCCGCACTCGGCCCGAACGCCTCGCCGGCCAGCACCGACACGCCATACCCGTCCAACAGCCGCTCGGCAAACGCCTGGGCGTCGAGGCCCGTCTGGCGCACGTCGACCATCACGAACATGCCGCCATCGGGCCGCACCGGCTTGAGGCCCGGGCAGTCATCGAGCATGGCGCAGACCAGGTCGCGGCGCTGGCGATATTCCTCGTGCATCTGCGCCACCTCAGGCAGAGCCTGCTCCAGCGCGACCTGGGCGGCGCGTTGCACGAAATCCGGCAAGCCGAACAGCATGCACAGCGACAGGTTCGCCAAGTGCCCGGCCAGCGCCTGCGGCCCGATGACCCAGCCGATGCGCCACCCTGTCATGGCGTGGGATTTGGATAGGCTGTTGATCGTCGCGGTGCGCTCGGCCATGCCCGGCAGGCTGGCCGGGCTGATGTGTTCGCCTTCGTAGATCAGGTCGCTGTAGACCTCGTCACTGATCAGCCACAGGTCATGTTCGATGCACAACCGTGCCAAGGCTTGCCAGGTGGACATCGGCAGGCTGGCGCCGGACGGGTTGTTCGGGCTGTTGAGCAGCATCGCCCGGGTACGCGGGGTCACAAGACGGGCAACGTCCGCCGGTTCGACCCGAAAACCGTTCTCCGGGCGAACCGCCACCGGCACCACTTTTGCCCCGCAGGCACCGAACACCGCTTCGTAGGTGACATACATCGGCTCTGCGACGATGACTTCGTCGCCTGCGTTGAGCAGGCATTGCGCGACCGCGTACACCGCGCATTGCGCCCCCGGCAGCACAACCACATGTTCGGCGCCTACCCCCTGGCCGCAGCGCAGGCGGTGACGCCGGGCAATGCTGGAACGCAGGGTGTGCAGGCCGCGGATGTCCGAATAATGAGTGTCGCCAGCCCGCAGGCTGCCCACCGCCGCATCGACGATGGCCCGCGGTGTATCGAAATCCGGGTCACCCACTGACAGCAACAACACATCCATGCCCTGTTCGCGCATGGCCAGCGCCCGGTCGTGAATATCCCAGGCAGCGGCACCGTCGCCGGTGATGCGTTGGGTCAAGGCTGAAAAGCGCATGTACGTCTCCTGGTCGCGCGGAATCCAGCCTCAACCCTATCTCAAATCCCACTCCGCGCCAGCGCTTTTGTGGCGAGGGCGTTATCGGGCCGCCACCCGCCACAGCCGAGCGATGTCCTGGGCGCGCTCGCTCAGCAGGCGCGGGGCGTCGGCGCAGGCTTCTTGCAGAGTCATCGGCCCGCTGACCAGGGCAAAGGCGGCGTCGATACCGTGTTCGTACAGCGCCTGGTAACCCTCCCCCAGCGTGCCGGCAATGATCACCACCGGTACGCCCTGCTGGCGGGCGATGCGGGCCACGCCGAAGGGGGTCTTGCCGCGCAGGGTCTGGGCGTCGAAACGGCCTTCGCCGGTGATCACCAGGTCGGCGCCGCTGATTGCCTCGGCCAGCCCGGTCAACTGGGCGACGACGTCCACGCCGGTCCGAAACTGCGCCCGCAGGAATGCCTTGGCCGCGAAACCCAGGCCGCCAGCGGCACCGCTGCCCGCCTCGTCGCGCACATCCTTGTTCAATGCCTGGGCACACTGTTCGGCGAAATGCCCCAGGGCCCGGTCCAGTGCCTGCACTTGAGAGGCCGAGGCGCCCTTCTGCGGACCGAAGACGGCGGATGCGCCATGGGGTCCGCACAGCGGGTTATCGACGTCGGCGGCGATCTCGAAACTGACGTGGGCCAGGCGTGGGTCGAGGTCGCTCAGGTCGAGGCGTGCCAGGTTCGCCAAAGCCAGTCCGCCGGGAGGAAGGGGTTGGCCCTGGTCATCCAGCAATGCCACGCCCAAGGCCTGCAGCGCACCGGCGCCGGCGTCGTTGGTGGCACTGCCGCCAATCGCCAGGATCACCCGTTCGACGCCTTCATCGAGGGCTGCGCGAATCAGCTCGCCGGTGCCGTAGGTGCTGCTGGCACAGGCATCGCGCTGCCCCGGCGCTACCAATTGCAAGCCACTGGCCTCGGCCATCTCGATGATCGCGGTGCGGCTCTCGGCCAACCAGCCCCAGCGTGCCTCGACGACGACACCCAACGGACCACGAACACGGGTGTGGCGCCACTGACCGTTGCAGGCTGCCAGCACCGACTCCACCGTCCCCTCCCCGCCGTCGGCCATCGGGCACTTGATCAACTGCGCATCCGGCCAGACCTGGGCCAGCCCCTGGGCGATGGCATCGGCGACGCCCTGGGCGCTGAGGCTGTCCTTGAACGAGTCGGGGGCGATGATTATTTTCATATTATTCTCCGGTTCCGATGCACAGCATGCTGCCAGTTGACCGCAGCCGTGACGCCGGTCTGCCGCACAAAAGACACCGGGCATTATTGTTCAATTTCACAAATACCGGTTTTCCAGGAAGATTCAGGTTGAAGCTGCCGGCCTCATCGCGAGCAAGCTCGCTCCCACAGGTTATGGGGTGATCTCGGCGGTCTGGGGCAACAGTTGCACCCCCAGGTACAGCGCCAGCATCCCATCCAGCCGCAACGGATCCACGCCGCTGAGTTCGGCGATGCGTTCCATGCGGTAGCGCAGGCTGTTGCGGTGGATGCCCAACGCGTCGGCGCAGGCCTGGCTCTGGCCGTCGTGCTCGCACCAACTGCGCAAGGTGGCGAGCAATTGGCCGTTGCTGTCCTTGGCGATGACCTTGCGCAAAGGGCTCAGCAATTCATCCAGGGCATCGTCGCTGCGATGGCGCCAGAGCATCACCGGCAGGCGATAACGGGCAAGCGTCAGCAGGCGCGACTGCGGCAACACATCGCGCCCGTAGGCCAGCAGGTCCCCAACTCGCCGGTAGCAACGACGCAGGCCCGCGAGCCCTTCGGCCTGGCCGCCCATCGCCACGCGCAGAATGCTCCAGCCCAACCCGTCGAGCTTGGCCAGCAACCGTTCGTTCTCCACCGAGGCGGTCACCGGCCGGCACCAGAGCAAGGAAGATTTGGACGACGTCAGGCACCAACTGTCCGGATAGCGCGACATCAGCCAGGCGCTCAATGTCTCGACGGTCTGGCCCGGTCCATGCTCCAGGCCCAGCTCGAACAGGTACGGCACCCGCGACAATTGTGGCTTGAGCCCCAATTGCCGGGCTTCGTCCAGCAGTCGCGGCGAATCCCCAGCGTCCCCCAGCAGCAACGCCAGCAAGTCATCACAACGCTGGCGGCGCCATTGCTGTTCGGCCTGTTGGTTGCGCTGGCCCACCAGCATCTCGGCGGTCATGCGCACCAGTTCGGCATAGGTACGCAGTTGCGCAGGCTCGCCGGTGATGCCCAGGACGCCGATCAGCCGTTGATCGAGCATCAGCGGCAAGTTGATCCCCGGCTGCACGCCCTTGAGGTGCATCGCGGTGTGCTCGTCGATTTCCACCACCCGGCCATTGGCCAGGACCAGTTGCGCGCCTTCGTGGCGGGTATTGACCCGCTCGCGCTCGCCACTGCCGAGAATCAGTCCCTGATTGTCCATGACATTGACGTTGTACGGCAGGATCGCCATCGCCCGGTCGACGATGTCCTGTGCCAGGTCGTGATCGAGTTCGAACATGGACGGTGTTCCTTGCAGGCGGCGTGGATTGTTGTTTCAGGCACGGGTTTGGTCAGGCGCACAGGGTCTGCCTCCAAACCCTGTGCCCAGGCACAAAGACATGGGCCCTTGGGCTGGCCGAGACTCAAGGGGCGGTCAACGTTACCCCTTGGCTCGCCAAAATCATAATAAAGAGAGACCCGCCATGTCCCAGAGCGCAACAGCCCTCCTGGCTACCCCCGACGAAAAAAATACCGTCTACAAGCGCATCACCCTGCGCTTGATCCCGTTCATTTTCATCTGCTACCTGTTCAACTACTTGGACCGGGTCAACGTTGGCTTCGCCAAGCTGCAGATGCTCGACGCCTTGAAATTCAGCGAAACCGTGTACGGCCTCGGCGCCGGGATTTTCTTCATCGGCTACGTACTGTGTGGCGTGCCGAGTAACCTGGCCCTGACCCAATTCGGCCCACGGCGCTGGATCGCGCTGATGATGATCACCTGGGGTACCTTGTCGACCTGCCTGTTGTTCGTCACCACCCCCACCCAGTTCTATACCTTGCGGCTGTTTACCGGCGCCGCTGAAGCCGGGTTCTTTCCTGGCGTGGTGCTGTACCTCTCGCAATGGTTTCCGACGTTCCGCCGCGGCCGGATCATGGCGTTGTTCATGTCGGCCATCCCGGTGTCCGGCCTGTTGGGCAGCCCGTTTTCCGGCTGGATCCTCAACCACTTCGCCGCGGGCCAGGGCGGCCTGGCGGGTTGGCAGTGGATGTTCCTGCTGCAAGGCATTCCGACGGTGATCCTCGGCGCGCTGGCGTTCTTCCTGCTCAGCGACACCTTCGCCAACGCCAAATGGCTGACCGCCCAGGAACGCGCCGTGCTCACCGCCGACCATGCCGAAGACCTGGCCAACAAGCCAAAAAGCACCACCGATTCGTTGCTCGCGGTGTTCAAGAACCCGGCGATCTGGGCCTTCGGCCTGGTGTACTTCTGCATCCAGAGCGGCGTTTATGCAATCAACTTCTGGCTGCCGTCGATCATCAAGAACCTGGGTTTCAGCGATAACCTGGTGATTGGCTGGCTGAGTGCGATTCCTTACCTGCTGGCAGCGGTGTTCATGTTGCTGATGGGCCGCTCGGCGGACCTGCACAAGGAACGTCGCTGGCACTTGGTGGTGCCGATGCTGATGGGTGCGGTCGGGCTGCTGATCGCCGTCAACTTCGCCACCACCCCGGCCATCGCCATCATCGGCCTGTCCATCGCCACCATGGGTGCCCTCACCGGCCTGCCGATGTTCTGGCCGGTGCCCACGGCCCTGCTCAGCGCCGGAGCCGCCGCCGGTGGCTTGGCCTTGATCAATTCCATGGGGCAGATGGCCGGCTTCCTCAGCCCATACCTGGTGGGTTGGGTCAAGGACGCCACCGGTTCGACCGACGCGGCGTTGTACCTGCTCGCCGGGGTGATCGTGTGTGGCAGCCTGCTGGCACTGCGCATGACCCGCACCTTGCGCACCTGACGCCCTTTTTTCCCTGTGGGAGCGAGCTTGCTCGCGATAGCGCCGGATCAGTCGGCATTGATGTTGACTGTTCGACCGCTATCGCGAGCGAGCTCGCTCCCACAGGGATTCAGCTGTGTTTAATAAATCCGTTTGATCCGCACGCCTGTTCTGGGGTTTGATTGAGCCTTTCCCATGGATGAAAGGATCTTGTCATGAGCTACCGCACGCTAGGCCATTCCGGGTTGCAAGTCTCGACGTTGACCCTGGGCACGATGATGTTCGGCGAACAGACCAGCACCGAGGATTCGCTGCGGATCATCGACAAGGCCTGGGACCAGGGCATCAATTTCATCGACACCGCGGACGTCTACACCAACGGTCGCTCCGAGGAAATCGTCGGCGAGGCGATCGCCCGTCACCGCCATGAATGGGTTCTGGCCACCAAGGTCGGCTTCGGCCCGCCGGACGGCGTGCCCAACCGCAGCGGCCTGAGCCGCAAGCACCTGTTCAATGGCATCGAAGCCAGCCTGACGCGCCTGGGCACCGATTACCTGGACATCTACTACCTGCACCGCGAAGACCACAACACCCCGCTGCACGTCACCGTGTCGGCCATCGGCGACTTGATTCGCCAGGGCAAGATCCGCTATTGGGGCCTGTCGAACTACCGTGGCTGGCGCATCGCCGAGGTAATCCGGATCGCCGACAGCCTGGGCATCGACCGCCCAGTGATCAGCCAACCGCTGTACAACATCGTCAACCGCCAGGCGGAAACCGAGCAGATCACCGCCGCGCAGAATTACGGCCTCGGCGTGGTGCCGTTCAGCCCGCTGGCCCGCGGCGTGCTCAGCGGCAAGTACGCGCCGGATGTGGCACCAGACGCCAACAGCCGTGCCGGACGCCAGGACAAACGCATCCTGGAAACCGAATGGCGGGTCGAGTCCCTGCGCATTGCCCAGCAGATCCTGCAATACACCCAGGGCCGGGGCGTGGGCATCGTCGAGTTCGCCATCGCCTGGGTGCTGAACAACAGCGCCGTGACCTCGGCGATCGTCGGGCCGCGCACCGAGGAGCAGTGGGATTCCTACATAAAGGCGCAGGCAGTGAAGATCAGCGCGGAAGATGAAGCCTTCATCGATTCACTGGTGACGCCGGGGCATGCGTCGACACCGGGGTTCAATGATGTGAGTCATTTCGTGCCGGGGCGAGTGCCGCGTACGTCATAAGATCGTTGAAGTGCACCCTCTGTGGCGAGGGGATTTATCCCCGCTGGGCTGCGAAGCAGCCCCCTGGGCCTGGCACCACGAAATCTCAGGTTTCACGAACGGGGGCTTCGCCCCCAGCGGGGATAAATCCCCTCGCCACAAAGGGTGCTAGTTGCTCCCCTCAAGAGAATAAAAGTGTCCAAAGGCATCGCTCTATCGGTCTCGGCCTCTGCGCTGTTCGCCGTCATGTACTACTACACCTCATTGCTCTCACCCCTGAGCGGCGTGGAGATCTTCGGTTGGCGCATGCTGCTGACGATGCCATGCATGACCGCCTTCCTGCTGGTGACGCGGGACTGGCACCTGGTCACGGCGCTGATCCAACGCCTGGTCGCCACACCAAGGCTATTGATCGCGGCAATCGTCTCTTCGGCCCTGATGGGCGCGCAGCTGTGGCTGTTCATGTGGGCGCCGCTCAATGGCTACAGCCTGGACGTGTCACTGGGGTACTTCCTGCTGCCGCTGTCGATGGTCCTGACCGGGCGCATCGTCTATGGCGAGCGCCTGTCCTACCTGCAGAAAGTCGCCGTGTTCTTCGCCACCCTTGGCGTGTTCAACGAGTTGTACCGGGTGGGTGGTTTTTCCTGGGCAACCTTGCTGGTGGTGATCGGCTACCCGATCTATTTCATCCTGCGCAAACGCATCAAGACCGACAACCTCGGCGGACTCTGGCTGGACATGACCCTGATGCTGCCCGTGGCGCTGTGGTTCGTGCAAAGCGGTGAACAGGGGTTCCACGTATTCGATCAATACCCGCGGCTGTCGCTGCTGATCCCGTTGCTCGGGGTGATCAGCGTCAGCGCGCTGGTGTCTTATATCGTCGCCAGCCGGCTGCTGCCGTTCAGCCTGTTCGGCTTGTTGAGTTACGTCGAGCCGGTCTTGCTGCTGGGCGTTGCGCTGCTGTTGGGCGAAAGCATCAAGGCCGGTGAATGGCTGACCTACATCCCCATCTGGATGGCCGTGGCGGTGTTGGTGTTCGAAGGCTTCAAGCACCTGGTGCGGCAGCGGCGCAGGGCTTGAGGCCAACATCAACCCCTGTGGGAGCGAGCTTGCTCGCGATGGCGTCGGATCAGCCAATATTGATGCAAGCCGACCCACCGCTATCGCGAGCAAGCTCGCTCCCATAGGGGGTTGCGTCGTTCAATAAAAAGCCCGCCTGGCAACACTGCCAGGCGGACTTTTTTGCACTCAGGTGTCACTCGGTCGCCAGCACACCACGACGCACCTGGTCGCGCTCGATGGACTCGAACAGCGCCTTGAAGTTGCCTTCGCCAAAGCCGTCGTCGCCCTTGCGCTGGATGAATTCGAAGAACACCGGCCCCATCAGGGTTTCCGAGAAGATCTGCAGCAGCAGGCGCTTATCACCCTGCTCGGAAGCACCATCGAGCAAAATGCCCCGCGATTGCAGTTCATCCACCGGTTCGCCGTGGTTCGGCAGGCGGCCTTCGAGCATTTCGTAGTAGGTGTCCGGCGGCGCGGTCATGAAGCGCATGCCGATGCTCTTCAAGTGGTCCCAGGTCTTGATCAGGTCATCGGTGAGGAAGGCCACGTGCTGGATGCCTTCGCCGTTGAACTGCATCAGGAACTCTTCGATTTGCCCTGCGCCCTTGGACGACTCTTCGTTCAACGGGATGCGGATCATGCCATCCGGGGCGGTCATGGCCTTGGAGGTCAGGCCGGTGTATTCGCCCTTGATGTCGAAGTAACGGATCTCGCGGAAGTTGAACAACTTCTCGTAGAAGCCGGCCCAGTAGGCCATGCGCCCGCGGTACACGTTGTGGGTCAGGTGATCGATGATTTTCAGGCCCGCGCCCATCGGGTTGCGGTCCACACCTTCGAGGAACACGAAATCGATGTCATAGATCGAGCTGCCTTCGCCAAAACGGTCGATCAGGTACAGCGGCGCACCGCCGATGCCCTTGATGGCCGGCAGGTTCAGCTCCATCGGGCCGGTCTCGATGTGGATCGGCTGGGCGCCGAGTTCCAGGGCGCGCTTGTAGGCCAGTTGCGAATCCTTGACCCGGAACGCCATGCCGCACACCGACGGGCCGTGCTCGGCGGCAAAGTACGAGGCCACGCTGTGGGGTTCGTTGTTGAGGATCAGGTTGATCGCGCCCTGGCGATACAGGTGCACATCCTTGGAACGGTGGGTGGCCACTTTGGTGAAGCCCATGATCTCGAAGATCGGCTCCAGGATGTTGGGGGTCGGGGATGCGAATTCAATGAATTCGAAGCCCATCAGGCCCATGGGGTTTTCGTATAGATCTGCCATGTCGGCACCTCATCATTCTGGTCAATTAACAAAAAACGTTAGTTGCAGGCCATGCTGAGGACACGGGGCGGCGCGCAGGAAATGCCACGAACGCTGCGGGCGAGGAAATCGCCGTAGATCAGTTGAAACCCAAGTATCTTCATTGTCGACCCAAGGCTCTTGCGGGCGAGGCTTCTGCTGCCAGAAGACGCTATTCTTATATGCGTAAATCGATTCTACACAGCGTAACCGGATTTGTCCGCCTTCTGAATCAAATCGCCTTTTCCTCCGACCGCGCAAGGGGTTTGTTGCACAGGAAAATACCCACCAGGATCACGCCCCCGCCGACGCACATCAAGGCCGTAAGCCGTTCGTCCAGCAGCAACGCCCCCAGCAGCACCGCCGTCAGCGGGTTGAGCGCGATGAATACGCCAGAGCGGGTCGCGCCGATCCGGCGAATGCCGTCATACCAGGCGATATAGGCCAGGGCCGAGCCCAGCACGCCGAGGTACAACAGGCTCAGCCATTGCTCCATATCCAGTGCACGCAGGGCGTCGAGCCGAACCTCGCCCGCCACCGCGCAGGTCAGCCACAACATCAGCGTGCCCAGCAGAATCGACCAGGTCACGGTCTGCAAGGGGCCGAGGCTGTCATTGAGTTTTTTCGAAAACAGCGAATAGATGCCCCAGCCCAGCACGCAGCCAAAAATCAACAGGTCGCCGATCCAGCCCTGCGTCGCGCCTTGTAGCAAGGACGGATCACGACTGACAATCACCAACCCCGCCCCGCCGATGCACAGCACGATGCCCGCCACTTTCAGGCGGCTGAGCCGCTCCTTGAACAACCACCAGGATGCCAGCCCGATCACCGCCGGGTTCAAGGCCACGATCAGCGAAGCCCGCGATGCATTGATGTACTGCAAACCATAGAAGAAGCACAGGTTGTAGAAAAAGATGCCGAAGAACCCCAGCGCCGCCAATTGCAGCCCCTGCTTCACAGTGGGCCTGGCCAGCGGGATCCCGGCCAGGGCGAGAAACGCCAGCAGCGCGAGACTCGCCAGCAGGAACCGCAGGCTGGCGGCAAACATCGGCGCCAGGGCATCGGCAAGGATCCGGCCGGCCACGAAGGTCCCGCCCCAGATCATGGTGACCATGGCGAGCTTCAGGTAGACCGGCAGGTCCGACGGGATCGGGACGGTTTGTTCGAGGGTTTTCATGGTGCACCGAAACCTGTAAGTGAAGTCACTTACAAAACCTGTGGCGAGGGGATTTATCCCCGCTGGGCTGCGCAGCGGCCCCAAACCTGACGACTCGGTGTGTCTGGAGTTCGAGGGGGCCGCTTCGCGCCCCAACGGGGATAAATCCCCTCGCCACAAAGTTCTGTATTGCTTTCTGATTCGAATCAGATGCCTCATCATCAGGCTCATGCTTTGTCATCGTAAAATGAGCGATCACTCATGACCCTCACTCAACTCGAAATCTTCTCCCTGGTCGCCGAGCTGCGGGGTTTCACCGCCGCGGCCACGCGCCTGGGCATTGGCCAGTCCGCGGTGTCCCACGCCATCAAATCCCTGGAACAAGAGTTGGGCGTGGAATTGCTCAGGCGCCATCAGTCGGTGGTGGAGCTCAGCGACATTGGCCAGCAGCTACTGCTGCGGGCCCGGGCCATGCTCGGGCTGGCCAACACCTTGCGTCAGGAAGCCGCCGATGCCCGGGGCATGCGCCGAGGCACCTTGCGTATCGGCTCGTTCGGGCCGACGTCATCGATGAAACTGCTACCCGGGATCCTGCGGCGCTATCGAGCCTTGCATCCCGGGATCGAAGTGCACATCGACGAAGGGCCCGACAGGCAGGTCATCCAATGGCTGGACGAACGGCGGATCGACGTCGGTTTCGTGGTGCTGCCCGAGGAGCGTTTCGATACGTTCGCGTTGCTGGAAGATCAGATGGTCGCCCTGCTGCCCGCCTCACATCCCCTCGCCGCCCAGGCCAGCCTGAGCCTCAAGGACCTGTGCAACGACCCCTTCGTGCACACCGAGGCCGGATCGTCGGAGCTGGTCACGCGCCTGTTCAATGCCGCCCGGCTGACACCGAACGTGCGTTTTCGTTGTACGCAGTTGCTCAGCACCCTGGATGTCGTCGGGCGTGGCGAGGCAGTGAGCGTGGTGTCCGAAGGGTCGTTGCCGGACGATGGAAATCCCGGTTACGTCGCCCGGCCCCTGTCGCCGCGGGTGCCGCGCCAGATCGGCCTGGCGGTATTGGACAGCCGCCAGGCCTCGCCCGCCACCCTGGCGTTCATCGAACTGGCCCGACAGTCATGAGCCTGTGCTAGGGGCAGAGCTTGCTCGCGATGGCGGTGGGTCAGCTTGCAACAATTACGGGCATGTTCACAGACAGGCAAGTCACCGACAGGCCATCTATCATGGTCGGCATCCGACGCTCCCCTCCTCCCCCTTTTCCTCAGGTTGTGCCGATGCCCTTGACCGCCACCCGCTCGCACACCCGTTCCCGTCGCTATCTGGTCACCCTGCTTTGCGGCCTGGTGCCGATCCTGTCGGGGCTGGCCATTTTGTACATGCAGGCCGAACGGACGCTGGCGCAACACACCCGGCAGACCGCCGAGGAGTCGGTCAGGCAGATCGAACTGATGCTCGACAACACCGTGTTGGCGGCCCGTGAACTATTGCCCCTGGCCGGCCAACCCTGCGAAGCGGTGGAGCTGGCCTTGCGCGAACAGGTGACGCGCCGGCCCTTTGTCCGCTCGACCAACCTGATCTGGGACAACAACCTCTATTGCAGCTCGCTGTTCGGGGCCTTCGAGGAACGCGTCAACCCGAGCGACTATCACCAAGGCACGCTGTGGCTCCTGGACGGCAACCCGGTCACGCCGGACACCGCGTTGCTGATCTACCGGCTCAATGAGGGCCGGCAAGGCGCCTTGGCCACCCTTGACGGGTATCACCTGGACAACGTCCTGCGCCTGATCGGTCGCCAGACCCGGCTGCGGCTGCAAGTCGGGCCGAATTGGCTGGCGGCGGACGGCAAGGTCCGGTCAGCGCCCTTGCCCGGGTCGCCTGTGGCCCAGACCGAACTGGGTTCAGCGCGCTACGCCTTCAATGTGGAAGCCGGATTCGACGAGGGTGAAACCTGGCGCTACATGGCCAGGGAATATCCGCCGCTGTTCAGCTTGCTGATCTTCTTCGGCGTTGTGGCCGGGACGCTCGGACACTGGCTGCAAAAGCGCGCCTCGTCTCCCAGCCGTGAATTGCAACGGGCGCTGGAAGCCGGCGAGTTCGTGCCCTACCTGCAACCGGTGGTGCACAGCGACAGCAAACGCTGGGCCGGCGTCGAGGTGCTGATGCGCTGGAACCATCCCAAGGAAGGCTTGGTCCGCCCGGATCTGTTCATTCCCTTCGCCGAACACAGTGGCGTGATCGTGCCAATGACCCGCGCGCTGATGCAGCAAACCATGCACCTGCTGGTGCCGCTTGCGCCTCGACTCGAAGCGCCGTTTCATGTCGGCATCAACATCACTGCCCGCCACTGCCGGGATCTGGCGCTGGTGGACGATTGTCGCGAGTTTCTCAATGCCTTCGCGCCGGGCGCGATGACCCTGGTGCTGGAGTTGACCGAGCGCGAGCTGATCGAACCGACACCCGTGACCCGCCAACTGTTCGACCAACTGAGGGATTTGGGTGTCAAGATCGCCCTCGACGATTTCGGCACCGGGCATTCCAGCCTGGCGTACTTGCGCCAGTTCAATGTGGACTTCCTGAAGATCGACCAGAGTTTCGTCGCGATGATCGGTGCCGACGCCCTGTCGCGCCACCTCCTCGATAGCATCATCGAACTGTCGGGCAAGTTGGACCTGGATATGGTTGCCGAGGGTGTCGAAACCGTCGAACAAAGCGACTACCTGAGCGCCCATGGGGTGAACTTTCTACAAGGCTATCTATTTGGCCGACCGATGAGCGGGCAGGCGTTCGTTGAGACCTTGACCGGCACTAATGGCAGTTAACTGCCGTCGATCTATTGACGATGTCCTGCCAATTGATAAAAGCGTTTGCTGTTGTTACATAACGAAAAAGTTACGATTTACACTTTCTGGATTAACTACTACAATTTTTCTACCTGTGCCACATAACAGGAGAGAGTCATTAACACCGAGTCGCTTCAAGGCGCTTGGCTTATAGCTTTGTTTGCGGTTGGTATCAGCCAAATATTTTGATTGGAGTAATCATTTTGTCCAGACTCGCTGAATTTCGTGCAGCCGAAAAGGCCCTTCAAGAACAGCTCAAGCAGCTGGAATCGCTGAAGAACGATGCCGGGCTCAAGAAGGAAATCGAATTCGAGGAAAAGCTCCAGGGACTGATGAAAACCTACGGCAAGAGCCTGCGCGACATCGTCGCGATCCTCGATCCGAACCCGTCCAAGGCGAGCCTGCAATCGACCAAGCCCACCAAGACACGCCGTGCGCGAGTGGTGAAGGTTTACCAGAACCCGCACACCGGCGAGTTGATCGAAACCAAGGGCGGCAATCACCGCGGCCTGAAAGCCTGGAAAGAACAGTACGGTGCAGCGACCGTCGATTCCTGGCTGCGTGGTTGACAGTGCTTGGCTGACAACCCCCAAGACACAAAAAAGCCCTGAACACTCAGGGCTTTTTATGGGCTGGACTTTAGGATTAAACCCATTGGCGTACTACGCTAAAGGTCTCATAGTTTCAAACTGTTTCGCACCAACTGTATTTCATCCTGGCTTTCAACAAACACCTGCGCCTGCCCTGCATAGGACAGCACATAAGCCTTGCCCTCATTTAGTGCCGCGACGAGTGCCTGAGACAATACATGTCGTCCGTTTTGCGTGATCGTGCAAGTGGTTTCCAATGCAGTTACGCCGCCCAACATGGAGGCATGGACCTTAGTGCATACACTTTGGTAACCACCTTGGAAAAAATCCTTCTGGATTGACTTGCGCATTTCCAGCAATACGCCTTGCAAGTTGACCTGATGATCGGGCTCGACGGGGGTGGTGGTCAGTTCCATGACCATCACGGCGTTGCCTGCCGGATCACTTTTGGTTGCCCGTTGGCGCAGGGTTCCGGGTGGTGCCGAGGCCGACGCGTCTGCCGGCAGCGGTTCGACAATCCAGCCCTGGGGCCACTGGATCTGCGGTTCGGCGGCCTGGACACCACCGACACCCGCAACACTGGCAAACAGCAGGACAAACAGCGAAAGGAACGGTCGAATCATTGCGAGGCCACTCAAGGACGAATCGTAAAGTCTGAAGCCCGGGGCAGCACCAGGCAATAGCCACGTGCGGTTTGGCGACACCGCGCCCCTTGCGTATCATGGGCGCGCCTGCAAGGAAGCCGTCTGACGCAAGCCCAGGAACCGTCGCGACCACGCTTGCGACGCCGTTTGCCCCACTTATTTTCCGGAGGGCCCATGAGCCTGCACGAACTCAATACTTTCCCTGGCGTTACCGCACAACCTGACGCCGCCACGGCCAGGTTCGTCTTCAACCACACCATGCTGCGGGTCAAGGACATCACCAAGTCCCTGGATTTCTACACCCGCGTGCTGGGTTTCTCGCTGGTGGAAAAACGCGACTTCCCGGAAGCCGAATTCAGCCTGTATTTCCTGGCGCTGGTGGACAAGAACCAGATCCCGGCGGACGCGGCGGCGCGCACCGAATGGATGAAATCGATCCCTGGCATCCTGGAACTGACCCACAACCACGGCACCGAAAACGACCCGGCGTTCGCCTACCATAACGGCAACACCGACCCACGGGGTTTCGGCCACATCTGCATCTCGGTACCGGACGTCGTCGCAGCCTGCGAGCGCTTCGAAGCACTGGGCTGCGACTTCCAGAAACGCCTGAGCGATGGCCGCATGAAAAGCCTGGCCTTCATCAAGGACCCGGATGGCTACTGGGTCGAAATCATCCAGCCCGCGCCGCTGTAAGCTCTACTGACGCCCATTGTGGGAGCGAGCTTGCTCGCGATGAGGGCAGCACATTCAGCATTGATGCAAGCTGATCCACCGCCATCGCGAGCAAGCTCGTTCCCACAGAATGATGGGCGATAAAAAACCCCATGAGCCAAGGCTCATGGGGTTTTGCTTTTGCTGCGATCGACCGCTCAGGCCGGCGCGGAAGTGCGGATCAGGTGGTCGAAGGCGCTCAGCGAAGCCTTGGCACCCTCGCCCACGGCGATCACGATCTGCTTGTACGGCACAGTGGTCACGTCACCAGCGGCGAACACGCCCGGGATCGAGGTTTCACCACGGGCATCGACGATAATCTCACCCCTCGGCGACAGCTCGACGGTGCCTTTGAGCCAATCGGTGTTGGGCAACAGGCCGATCTGCACGAAGATCCCTTCCAGTTCCACGTCCCGCACTTCACCGCTCGGACGGTCCTTGTAGCGCAAGCCATTGACCTTCTGGCCGTCCCCCGTCACTTCGGTGGTCTGGGCGTTGGTCACCACTGTCACGTTCGGCAGGCTGTGCAGTTTGCGCTGCAACACCGCGTCGGCACGCAGTTGCACATCGAACTCCAGCAACGTGACGTGGGCCACGATACCCGCCAGGTCGATGGCTGCCTCAACGCCGGAGTTACCGCCGCCGATCACCGCCACGCGCTTGCCTTTGAACAGCGGGCCGTCGCAGTGCGGGCAATACGCCACGCCCTTGTTGCGATATTGCTGCTCGCCCGGCACGTTCATTTCGCGCCAGCGGGCGCCGGTCGCCAGGATCACGGTCTTGGCCTTGAGGCTCGCACCGCTGGCGAACTTGATTTCATGCAGGCTGCCGTCCTTGCCCGGCAGCAAGGCGTCGGCACGCTGAAGGTTCATGATGTCCACGTCGTACTGCTTGACGTGTTCTTCCAGGGCAACAGCCAGTTTCGGCCCTTCGGTTTCCTGGACCGAGATGAAGTTCTCGATGGCCATGGTGTCGAGCACCTGGCCGCCGAAACGTTCGGCCGCCACACCGGTGCGGATGCCTTTACGGGCCGCGTAGATCGCCGCCGAAGCGCCAGCCGGGCCGCCGCCGACCACCAGCACATCGAAGGCATCCTTGGCACTGATTTTCTCAGCCTGGCGTTCGATGCCGCTGGTGTCGATCTTGGCGAGAATCTCTTCCAGGCCCATGCGGCCCTGGCCGAAGTTCACGCCGTTCAGGTAAATGCTGGGCACGGCCATGATCTGGCGCTCATCGACTTCGGCCTGGAACAGCGCGCCGTCGATGGCGACGTGGCGAATGTTCGGGTTCAGCACCGCCATCAGGTTCAGCGCCTGGACCACGTCCGGGCAGTTCTGGCACGACAGCGAGAAATAAGTCTCGAAGTTGAACTCGCCTTCAAGGGCGCGGATCTGTTCGATGACCTCGACACTGGCCTTCGATGGGTGGCCGCCGACTTGCAACAGGGCCAACACCAGCGAAGTGAATTCGTGGCCCATGGGAATGCCGGCAAAACGCAGGCTGATATCGGCTCCCGGGCGGTTCAACGAGAACGACGGCTTGCGCCCATCGGTACCGTTGTCGAGCAAGGTAATCTGGTGGGAAAGACTGGCAACTTCTTGGAGTAACGCGAGCATTTCCTGGGATTTCGCACCGTCGTCGAGGGAAGCGACGATCTCGATCGGCTGGGTGACCCGTTCCAGGTATGACTTCAACTGAGCTTTAAGATTGGCGTCCAACATACGGGCGATTTCCATTTTGTGAATTCAGAAAAAAACAACGCCCGAGCGAATCTCGCCCGGGCGTTTTTTGGGGCGAAGCGGCTTACTTGATTAAGAGCGGATCGCCCTCGGATGACTCATAGACTTAGATCTTGCCGACTAGGTCCAGGGACGGAGCCAGGGTGGCTTCGCCTTCTTTCCACTTGGCTGGGCAGACTTCGCCCGGGTGAGCGGCAACATACTGAGCGGCCTTGACCTTGCGCAGCAGCTCGGAAGCGTCGCGGCCTACACCACCGTCGTTGATCTCGACGATCTTGATCTGGCCTTCCGGGTTGATCACGAAAGTACCGCGGTCAGCCAGGCCGACTTCTTCGATCAGCACGTCGAAGTTGCGGGAGATGACGTGAGTCGGGTCACCGATCATGGTGTACTGGATCTTGCCGATGGCTGGCGAAGTGTTGTGCCAGGCGGCGTGGGCGAAGTGAGTGTCGGTGGAGACGCTGTAGATCTCGACGCCCAGTTTCTTGAATTCGGCGTAGTTGTCAGCCAAGTCTTCCAGCTCGGTTGGGCAAACGAAAGTGAAGTCGGCTGGGTAGAAGAACACGACAGACCATTTGCCTTTCAGGTCGGCATCCGACACTTGGACGAATTCGCCGTTTTTGAAGGCGGTAGCGTTGAACGGTTTAACTTGGCTGTTGATGATAGGCATCGATGTTTCTCCATCAGGGTTGAGAAGTTGATGGAGGGAATCTTAACCACTCATCCCCCGGCTGGCTCATTGGCAAACCTGATGTGAATGATTGGTTTTGGCTATCAGGAATCTATATAGATAGAAAAAATCTGTAGGCGCTGGTGGAGGCTGCGATCTTTCGTTTGGGACTCAAGTGTCTGGGGAAAGATCGCAGCCTCGTTTCACTCGTCAGCTCCTACGTTTCTACGCTACGGCTCGGGCCGCGTCAGGCGACGGGCGTACGCATTGTCACGAACTCTTCGGCGGCGGTCGGGTGCACGCCGATAGTCTCGTCGAAGTCGCGCTTGGTGGCACCGGCCTTGAGGGCGATGGCCAAGCCTTGGACGATTTCACCGGCATCCGGGCCGACCATGTGGCAACCCAGGACCTTGTCGGTCCGGGCATCCACCACCAGTTTCATCAGCGTGCGCTCCTGGCAGTCGGTCAAGCTCAGCTTCATCGGCCGGAAACGGCTTTCGAAAATCTCGACCTCATGCCCCTCTTCCTTGGCCTGCTCCTCGGTCAGGCCCACCGTGCCGATGTTCGGCAGGCTGAACACGGCGGTGGGGATCATCCGGTAATCCACCAGTCGATATTGCTCGGGCTTGAACAGACGCCGCGCCACCGCCATGCCTTCGGCCAGGGCAACGGGGGTGAGCTGGACACGACCGATCACGTCGCCAATGGCCAGGATCGACGGTTCGGTGGTCTCGTATTTTTCGTTGACCTTGACAAAACCCTTCTCGTCCACCGCGACGGTGGTGTTCTCCAGGCCGAGATTGTCGAGCATCGGCCGCCGGCCGGTGGCGTAGAACACACAATCAGTGATCAACGTTTTGCCATCCTTGAGCTCGACCCTCAGGCTGCCGTCGTCCAGTTTTTCGATGGACTTGATGTCAGCGTTGAATTGCAGGTCCAGGCCACGACGGGTCAGCTCTTCGGCCAGGTGCTTGCGCACCGCACCGTCGAAACCGCGCAGGAACAGTTCGCCGCGATACAGCAACGACGTCTGCGCCCCCATGCCGTGGAAGATCCCGGCGAACTCCACCGCAATGTAGCCACCGCCCACCACGATGACGCGCTTGGGCAGTTCCTTGAGAAAGAACGCCTCGTTGGAGCTGATGGCGTGCTCGCGCCCCGGAATGTCCGGGATCACCGGCCAGCCGCCGGTGGCGATCAGGATATGCCTGGCGGTGTGACGCTGGCCGTTGATCTCGACCTCATGGGGCCCGGTCAGCCTGGCGTGACCTTCGTGCAGCGTGACGCCGCTGTTGACCAGCAGGTTGCGGTAGATGCCGTTGAGGCGATTGATTTCCTGGTCCTTGTTGGCGATCAGCGTGGCCCAGTCGAAACTTGCCTCGCCCGCCGTCCAGCCGTAGGCCGACGCTTGCTCGAAGTCCTCGGCGTAATGCGCGCCGTAGACCAGCAGTTTTTTCGGCACGCAGCCCACGTTGACACAGGTCCCGCCCAGGTAACGGCTTTCCGCCACCGCCACCTTCGCCCCAAAACCGGCGGCGAAGCGCGCAGCCCGCACACCACCGGAACCGGCGCCAATCACATACAAGTCAAAATCGTAGGCCATTTTCTATCTCCTTCGGCAGGTCATCAGCATACCTGCTGTTTTCACCTGAGGCAGCGTTGCGGTTGGTTATGGGGGCGGAAAACGAAAAAGCCAGCCGGACTGCGCGACCGCTTTCTTGTGGCAGAGTGACGACCCAAGGCCTGCCTCACCCACTTGTGGCGAGGGGATTTATCCCCGCTGGACTGCGCAGCAGTCCTAAAGCCTGCAACTGCGGTGTATCAGGCTGATCGCATCCGGATGTTGGGGCTGCTGCGCAGCCCAGCGGGGATAAATCCCCTCGCCACAGGGTTCTGTGTGCCTATCGGGCTTGGACTGCCCGGTGGTTTTCCAAAAAAAACGCCCCGAACCAGTCGGGGCGTTTTTCAAGGCGCGGCGGCTATCAGTAAGCCTTGCCGGTCTTGTAGAAGTTCTCGAAGCAGAAGTTGGTCGCGTCGATGTAGCCTTCGGCGCCACCGCAGTCGAAACGCTTGCCCTTGAACTTGTAGGCCATGACGCAGCCGTTCTGGGCCTGTTTCATCAGGGCGTCGGTGATCTGGATTTCGCCGCCCTTGCCTGGCTCGGTCTGTTCGATCAGGTCGAAGATGTCCGGGGTCAGGATGTAGCGACCGATGATCGCCAGGTTCGACGGTGCGTCTTCAGGCTTTGGTTTTTCAACCATGCTGTGAACACGGTAGATGTCGTCGCGGATCATTTCGCCGGCAATCACGCCGTACTTGTTGGTTTCCTGCGGATCGACTTCCTGGATCGCCACGATGGAGCAGCGGAACTGCTTGTACAACTTGACCATCTGGGTCAGGACGCCGTCGCCTTCGAGGTTGACGCACAGGTCGTCCGCCAGGACCACGGCGAACGGTTCGTCGCCGATCAGTGGGCGGCCGGTCAGGATCGCGTGGCCCAGGCCTTTCATTTCGGTCTGGCGGGTGTAGGAGAACGAGCACTCATCCAGCAGTTTGCGGATGCCGACCAGGTATTTTTCCTTGTCGGTGCCTTTGATCTGGTTTTCCAGCTCGTAGCTGATGTCGAAATGGTCTTCCAGCGCGCGTTTACCACGGCCAGTCACGATGGAGATTTCAGTCAGGCCCGCATCGAGGGCTTCTTCGACGCCGTACTGGATCAGTGGCTTGTTCACCACCGGCAGCATTTCTTTGGGCATGGCTTTAGTCGCTGGCAGGAAGCGAGTACCGTAACCGGCTGCTGGGAACAAGCATTTCTTGATCATATAAGTCCTTGAAAAGGCGGTGTGTACGAGTTTCGGCGCAGTCTAATCAGGCGACGGGCACCTTACAATGCCCGCACTGGCCAACCGGTGCCATCATAGAGAAATAAAAAACGGCGGATAGTTCAATCGCCTTTCGTTTCGATGGCGGCAGCGGTCCACTGTACGCCAGTGGGCGCTGTTTGCGAGCATTTGACGTATCATGGCGTCCTTGATCACGCCAATTGAGGCAGTTAGATGTCGGCAAGAAACGCAAACGGTTATTCGGTCAGCCAGGGCAAGGACGGCCAGTGGTGGATTATCAACTACCACGGCGAGCAGGTCGCCGGTCCCTTGCCCAGCAAGGCCATGGCAGTGGAAGTGGCTGCGGTATTCCAGGACGAACGCGCTGCCCCCGCGACGAAAGAGCGCGAAAGCGCCCCCGCACGCAGCCCCCGCCGCAAGAAATAACCAGACCGGCCTCCAGTAGATGCCACCCGGGCATCGAACGAGGCTGGTTTAGCTGTACCGCAATGGCCATTCGCTATAATCTCGCCGTTGCCCTTCCCTCCTCGATGACGATCTCATGAAGACACTTCTGGCGCTGTTTACAGTCCTGGCCCTGGCGGGCTGTGCCTCGGCCGAAAAAACCTATCTCGATAATGGCGAGCAGGGCTTGGCCATCGACTGCTCGGGCGAGGCCAATTCCTGGGCGACTTGCTATGAAAAGGCCGATGCGTCCTGTGCCGGCACCGGCTACCGGATCGTCGGCACCGACGGCACACCCCAGGCCAAGGAAAGCGAGAAGACCCTGGGCGTCGACGTCGGCAACTTCAGCAGCCGCAGTGTCGTGGTGGTCTGTAAATAAGCGAGTGTCCAGTATTGGCGATACAGGACACTAGATGTGAATCTCGGCGGTCTTGATGCCCAGCCCGCGTATGGTCTCGATCAGGTCATCGAGTTGGCTGAAGGACTCGACTTCGTCCTGCTCATCCACCAGGAAAAAACTGCGCCCTGCGCTTTTCTTGAAGAACACGACCCATTCGCCCGGGTTCGCCGGGTTCTGAATCACGTGGGTGGCATAAATAAGGCCTTCTGCATGGCGCTCGCGCACCTGCTCGCGTTTCATCGACTGACTCCATGAATGACAATGCCGCCAACGTTGACCGTGGCGGCATTTTTTGTCGAGGGCGCCAGTCTATCCGATGGCCGCCCGCTCGTCAGGCGCTGACGGTGTTCAGCCGGAAATACAGGCGTTGGCCGCATCCTGCACGTCGCCCGGACGCACCGGCACGTTGGACATGCTTTCGTGCAGCTTGATGCTGCTGCCACTGGAACGCTCGTCGATGTCGAACACCGCCGCCGGCAGGGTCGACAATTTGCCCGGGACGATCAGCCGCACGCCGTTCTTGTGCGGCTCCATTTGCAGCGAGCCACGGCTGCTGGCCAGCTTGTCGGCAACGCACTTGGCATATTCGTGTGGTTTCTTTCCGGAGATGACGCTCATGGTGGGAGGCGTCTGGTTGATGTCCGATACCGATGCACATCCACTCATGGCCAATGCCAACACCCACACGCTGCGCTTCATATGTTTCCTCCAATAAAGATCCTCCGACAGTGCAGACGCCGTTTTGCTCCGGTGTCGCACCGCTTTTTTTCCCGCTACCTGCGATAAATGAACAAAGCCTGGAGCGCGGGCCGGATATTAACACTCGAGGCTGATAAACTGCGCCTCATTGCCCCTTGCTATCGTTTTGATTTTGTAGAAAAAGCCCTTCTGGAGGCGCCCATGAAATTCATTCACCAGCGCGAGCACCTGAACGAAGACGACATTGTCGTCATCGAATGCTCCCAAATGTGCAACATCCGTTTGATGAACGACGCCAACTTCCGCAGCTTCAAGAACGGCGGCCGGCACACCTATCACGGTGGCGCGTTCGACACTTTCCCGGCCAGGATCACGGCGCCGAGCACCGGTTTCTGGAACATCACCATCGACACCGTCAACCGCCGTGCAATCAGCGTCACGCGCAAGCCGACCCTGACCCACAAGATCAAAATCATCCGGCGGTCCAGCTCGAAACTGAGCTGAGCATCGCCCTTTCAAGAAAGGCAAAACCGTGGCCCAGACGACCAAATACGTCATCAAGTACAAGCTCAATGGCGAACGCCGCTTCGAATTCGCGCAGCTGGAAACCGGCACCGAGGAAGAAGCCCGGGCCGCGTTGCAAAAGCTGCATGGCGAAACCGACGATGTGATCAGCGACGTCAGTGTCAGTAAAGCGCTGTAACCACCTCGTCGGCGTTGATCGTTCCCACGCTCTGCGTGGTAATGCATCCCGTGACGCTCTGCGTCACCTTGCAGAAGCGGAACGCGGAGCGTCCCTGGCGGCATTCCCACGCGGAGCGTGAGGAACGATCTTCCACCGTCCCCGCGACCCGATCGTTCCCCTCCTCCGCGCCGAATGAAACATTGACCGCAAGTCCCGGAGTGCCCCGCAACGAAGCCCACGCCAGACTGACCAATCCTTCCCACTAAGGTTTGTGCTCATGTCCACTTCCCTGCAAGCCCCCTCGCTGATCCCGCCCATGGACGACCTTGACTGGTCTGCCGTGGAGGGCAGCCTCGAGCAGGACGGCAGCGCAGTCCTGCGCAACCTGCTCACCGCCAGGCAATGCCAGAGACTCAGCAGCTTGTATGCCCAGCCCGGGCTTTTTCGTTCGAGGGTGATCATGGCCCGCCATGGATTCGGGCGCGGCGAGTATCAGTATTTTCGTTACCCGCTGCCTGACCTCGTCCAGCAACTGCGTCAGTCGTTGTATCCGCTGCTGGTACCGCTGGCCAACCGCTGGAACGCGTGCATGGGCCTCGAGGTGCGCTATCCCGACCGGCATGCCGATTTCATCCAGCGCTGCCATGCCGCCGGGCAGCAACGCCCGACGCCATTGTTGCTGCAATACGGCCCCCAGGACTACAACTGCCTGCACCAGGATCTGTACGGCGAGCAGGTGTTCCCGCTGCAGGTCGCGATCCTGCTGTCGGCACCGGGCCAGGACTTTACCGGCGGCGAGTTCGTGCTGACCGAACAACGTCCGCGCATGCAGTCGCGACCCCAGGTCATCGATCTGAAACAGGGCGACGCCGTGGTATTTGCCGTGCACCAGCGGCCGGTCGAAGGCGTTCGCGGTTACTATCGGGTGAACATGCGCCATGGCGTCAGCCGCGTGCACAGCGGCAGGCGGCACACCTTGGGAATCATTTTTCATGATGCACAGTAGTAATGACACACCGATCACATTGGACCTGTTCGCCGACCAGGCGCCCACCACGTCCGGCCAGATCGAACAGATTGGCCAACAGTCCTTCGTACTGCGGGGGTTCGCCTTGCCCTGGCTCGACCGTTTGCTGCCGACGTTGGAAAGCGTCCTGCAGGCTGCGCCGTTCCGACAGATGGTCACGCCCGGCGGCTTTACCATGTCGGTGGCCTTGAGCAGTTGTGGCGCGCTGGGCTGGACCACCGACCGCAGCGGCTATCGCTACACCGCCCATGACCCGCAGACCGGCCACCCCTGGCCCGACATGCCGGCGGTGTTTCGCGAATTGGCCCAGGCCGCCGCCCGGCAGGCGCAGTTCGAGCATTTCGAACCCGACAGCTGCCTGATCAACCGCTACGTGCCCGGCGCGCGGATGTCGCTGCACCAGGACAAGGACGAACGCTCCCTCGCCGCGCCCATCGTCTCGATCTCCCTGGGCTTGCCAGCGGTGTTCCAGTTCGGCGGCTTCGAGCGCAGCGACAAGAGCCTGCGCATCCCGTTGCTCCATGGTGACATCGTGGTTTGGGGCGGCGTGGACCGGTTGCGTTACCACGGCGTGCTGCCGCTCAAGGAAGGACAACACCCGCGCCTGGGCACCCAGCGGATCAACCTGACGTTTCGCACCGCCGGATGAAAGTACAGAATTCAACCGCAAGACCCGGAGTGTCGTCACTTGGATGGCTCGCTACTGTAGGCAAAACGGGCCAATGGAATAACGACCATGAACAGCACTTCAAACAATCTTGCCCCTGAACTGGATCCCCGCTGGGCCGCCGTGCTGGCCCGGGACCCCCGCGCCGATGGGCAATTCGTCTATGGCGTGAAAACCACCGGCATCTATTGCCACCCCAGCAGCCTGTCGCGCCTGCCCAACCCGCGCAACGTCGAATTTTTCGACACGCCGGAACAGGCCCAGGCCGCCGGCTACCGGCCCAGCAAGCGCCTGGCCCGGGACCAGACCCAGATCGCCGCCCAACAAGCGGCCCGCGTCGCGGCGGCCTGCCGGCAAATCGAGGCGGCCGAGCAACTGCCAGGCCTGAATGAACTGGCAGCAAGCGCCGGCTTGAGCCCCTTCCATTTTCATCGGGTCTTCAAGGCTGTCACCGGCCTGACGCCCAAGGGTTACGCCGCCGCCCATCGTTCACGCAAGGTGCGCGAACGCCTGGCCGATGGCGGCACGATCACCGAGGCGCTGTACGACGCCGGTTTCAACTCCAACAGCCGCTTCTATGAAGCCGCCGACAAAGTGTTGGGCATGAAGCCTACGGACTACCGCGCCGCCGGGCAGAACACCGACATCCGTTTCGCCGTCGGCCAATGCTCCCTCGGGGCGATCCTGGTGGCGCAAAGCGAGCGTGGCGTGTGCGCGATCCTGCTGGGAGACAATCCGGACACGCTGGTGCGGGACCTGCAGGACAAATTCCGCCGGGCCAACCTCATTGGCGCCGACCGCGAGTTCGAGCAATTGATCGCCCAGGTGGTGGGCTTCATCGAAGCGCCGGCCCTGGGCTTGGACCTGCCCCTGGACCTGCGCGGCACCGCCTTTCAGGAACGGGTCTGGCAAGCGTTGCGGGACATTCCCGCGGGCAGCACCGCCAGCTATGCCGAGATCGCCCAGCGCATCGGCATGCCCAAGGCCGTGCGCGCCGTGGCCCAGGCCTGCGGCGCCAACAGCCTGGCGGTGGCGATCCCTTGCCATCGGGTGGTACGCAGCGACGGCAACCTGTCGGGCTATCGCTGGGGCGTGGAACGCAAGCGTCAGTTGCTGGCGCTGGAGCGCTCGGCCGGGGACTGAACGCCGATGTAGATCGCCACCGAGTCGGGGCTGCCGTAGACCTCGAAATCGGTGGTGAAGCGGCGCAGGGTTTGCGGGTTATCCGCGAAGTAGGCCCAGATCAGGCCCCAGGTCTGGACCACGCAATCGGGCATCGGCCCCTTGGCCGAAAACACCAGGTAATCCCCGCCCTCGATGTCCACGGCGGGGTAGCCTGCGCTGGTCGCATCCACTTGCACACCGGCCGTCACGTCGAAGTGGCCGGTGGCGTCGGACTCGTAATTGGAATACACCCCGTAGACGAACGACTCCGACTGCCTGGCCGGGATCGTGTCGAACAGCCCTTCGGTGAAGAACCGCTGCCACATCGGGCCGATCCTGGCCGTGTCGGGCTGCTGCTCGTCGGTGTTGCGGGTACGCACCTGCAAACCGGCCACGGTGAAGGGTTCGACGGTCTTGAGTTTCACGTCCATGGGTCAGGCTCCTTGATAACTGAAGCCCGCATGGTAACCCTCCCGCCGTCGGGATCAAGTTGCGGCGCACGATTGAAAAACTCGACTGGCCCTCGCCGACCCACACCTGCTAAAAACGCTGTTTCCTTCTGCCGTCGGAGATCCCGCCCATGAGCCAGTGGCCAGACACTCGCATTCTTGACCTGCTCGGTATCGAGCTGCCCATCATTCAGGGGCCGCTGGCCGGGGTGACCGGGCCGGCCATGGTGGTCGCGACCTGCAATGCCGGCGGGCTGGGTTCGATGCCGGCGGCGATGCTCGATGTCGAACAACTGCGCCAGGCGCTGACGACCATCGGCGAGCAAACCGACAAGCCGTTCAACGTGAATTTTTTCTGTCACCAGCCGCCGGCCTTCGACGAACAGCGGGCCGAAACCTGGAAGCAACGGCTCAAGCCGTACTATCAGGAACTGGGCGTCGACTTCGACGCACCGACCCCGGTGTCCAACCGCACCCCCTTCGATGATGCCGCCTGCCGGGTGTTGGAGGAGATGCGTCCCAAGGTGGTCAGTTTCCACTTTGGCCTGCCGGAAAAATCCCTGCTGGACCGGGTAAAGGCCACCGGTGCGAAAATCCTCTCTTCGGCCACCACCGTCGAGGAAGCCATCTGGCTCGAACAGCACGGTTGCGACGCGATCATCGCCATGGGCTATGAGGCCGGCGGGCATCGCGGGATGTTCCTCAGCGACGACCTCAACACCCAGGTCGGTCTGTTTGCCTTGCTGCCGCAGGTAGTGGATGCGGTGAAGGTACCGGTGATCGCCACCGGCGGCATTGGCGATGCCCGCGGAATTGTCGCGGCATTCGCCCTGGGCGCCTCGGCGGTACAACTGGGCAGCGCCTACCTGTTCACCCCCGAAGCGAAAATCAGCGCGTCCCATCATCGGGCGTTGCGCACGGCCAAGGAAAGCCAGACCGCTGTCACCAACCTGTTCACCGGCCGTCCGGCCCGGGGCATCGTCAACCGGGTGATGCGCGAAGTGGGTCCGATGAGCCCCCTCGCGCCGGCATTCCCCTTGGCGGGCGGCGCGTTGATGCCGTTGCGCGCCAAGGGCGAAGCGGACTTCAGCAACCTCTGGGCCGGCCAGGCGTTTCCCCTGGGCCGCGAGCTGTCGAGCGCCGAACTGACCCGGCGGTTGGCTGAAGAGGCGTTGGCCCGATTCGACAACTGGGGGCGGTCCTGACAGTCGTCATCGCCTGTCAGGCCGCCATCGCGAGCAAGCTGAACTGGTCAAGTAATCCCGGACACCGATTACGGTGTTTATGCCGCTTTTTGCTCCATGGCTATTGGCGACAGGTAGTTGTTGTAGCTGTGGAGCCTGGTGCGGTTGTAGTACATGAAGAAACGCACCATGTCCGTTTTTGCCTCCTCGATCAGGCTGTAGCCATTGCGAGGTACCCACTCTGACTTCAGCGTGCCGAAAAAACGCTCTGTTGGAGCGTTGTCCCAGCACTGTCCCCGATGGCTCATGCTTTGCACAATGCCGTGGCGGGTCAGTTCTTCTTGAAACTTGCGACTGGTGTACTGACATCCTTGGTCTGAGTGAAACATCAGCCCTGGGGGACACGTTCG
>NZ_FMUZ01000076.1:0-4759 GCF_900101575.1 Pseudomonas sp. NFACC37-1
CGTGAAGCTGATCGTCCCCACGCTCTGCGTGGGGATGCATCCCGTGACGCTCTGCGTCACCTTTCAGAAGCGGAACGCGGAGCGTCCCTGGCGGCGTTCCCACGCAGGAGCGGGGGAACGATCGAACCGCCAATCCCCTGTGGAAGCGGGCTTGCTCGCGATGCTTTTAGAGGTTGGCGACTTTCTGCCAGACCTTCGGCTTGAAGAACAGCGTCTCGCCCTTCGCCAGGCCCACCAGGCTGTCGTGGTCCTTCACCACTTCCGCTTCGATCAGCTCACTCTGGCCCTCCACCTTCAGGGTCACCCGAGTGGTGGCGCCGAGCGGACGGATGTCGCGCACTTCGGCGGCGTGGTGGTCTTCCAGCTCCGAGCGCGACAGCGAGACTTCGTGAGGGCGGAACAGCACATGCCGGTCCTCCCCCAAGTGCAGGCGGTTCGAGTCGCCGAGGAAGTGATACACAAAGTCGCTGGCCGGGTTTTCGTAGACATCCCCCGGCGAGCCGATCTGCTCGATCACGCCCTTGTTCATCACCACGATCCGGTCGGCGACTTCCATGGCTTCTTCCTGGTCGTGGGTCACGAACACCGAGGTCAGGTTGATGTCTTCGTGCAGGCGCGCCAGCCAGCGGCGCAGTTCCTTGCGGACCTTGGCGTCGAGGGCGCCGAACGGTTCGTCCAGCAACAGTACCTTGGGTTCCACAGCCAAGGCGCGAGCCAGGGCGATACGCTGACGCTGCCCGCCGGACAACTGCTCCGGGTAGCGGTCGGCGAGCCAGTCCAGTTGCACCATGTTCAGCAGTTCGTGGACCTTGGTCGCGATCTGGCTTTCGTTCGGGCGCTGATTCTTGGGCTTCATGCGCAAGCCAAAGGCGACGTTGTCGAACACCGTCATGTGGCGGAACAAGGCGTAGTGCTGGAATACGAAACCGACGTTGCGATCACGCACGTCGTGGCCGGACACGTCCTCGCCGTGGAACACGATGCTGCCTTGGTCCGGCGTTTCAAGACCCGCGATGATTCGCAGCAAGGTGGTCTTGCCACAGCCCGACGGGCCGAGCAGCGCCACCAGCTCGCCGCTCTGGATGTCCAGGCTGATCTCGTCCAGGGCCCTGAAGGCGTTGAAATTCTTGCTGACGTTACGGACTTCGATCGACATGACTTATTCCTCCGCGGCGCTGGCGCGCAGGCGGTTGATTCGGTTTTCGCTCCACTGCTTGAGCAGCAGGATGAAGAGCGCCAGGATCAGCAACAGGCTCGCCACAGCGAACGCGGCCACGTGGTTGTATTCGTTGTAGAGGATCTCGACGTGCAGCGGCAGGGTGTTGGTCACCCCGCGGATGTGCCCGGACACCACCGACACCGCGCCGAACTCGCCCATGGCGCGGGCGGTACACAGCACCACGCCATAGATCAGGCCCCACTTGATGTTCGGCACGGTGACATGCCAGAACATCTGCCAGCCATTGGCGCCCAGCAGGCGCGCGGCCTCTTCTTCCTGGGTGCCTTGTTCCTGCATCAGCGGGATCAGCTCACGGGCCACGAACGGCACCGTGACGAAGATGGTCGCCAGGACGATGCCCGGCAGCGCGAACACGATCTGGATGTCGTGATCCGACAGCCACGGCCCGAACAGGCCCTGGGCGCCGAACATCAGCACGTAGACCAGGCCCGCGATCACCGGCGACACCGAGAACGGCAGGTCGATCAGCGTCACCAGCATGCTCTTGCCACGGAATGAATATTTGCTCACGCACCACGCGGCACTGACGCCGAACACCAGGTTCAGCGGCACCGAGATCAGCACGGCGATCACCGTGAGCTTCAACGCCGACAGCGCGTCGGGTTCGAAGATCGCGGTGAAGAACGCCCCCAACCCGAGCTTCAGGCCCTGGGACACCACGATGAACAGCGGCAACAGCAAAAACAGCGCAAAGATCAGCCAGCCGAGGGCGATCAACACGCGCCGCGACGTCGCACTGCCGCGACGGGCGGCGTTAGTGGAGGCTGCGGAAATAGACGATTGGGACATGTTCGCGCCTCCTTATGGGGTTTCGATGCGCCGCTGCAACAGGTTGATCAGCAGCAACAGGACGAAGGAAACCACCAGCATCAACACGCCGATGGAGGTGGCGCCGGTGTAGTCGTATTGGTCGAGCTTGACCATGATCAGCAGCGGCAGGATCTCGGTTTTCATCGGCATGTTGCCGGCGATGAAAATCACCGAACCGTACTCGCCCACGCCACGGGCAAAGGCCAGGGCGAAGCCGGTCAACCAGGCCGGCAACAACGCCGGCACCAGGATGTGGCGGAACACCTGCCACGGCTTGGCACCCAGGCAGGCGGCGGCTTCTTCGACTTCACGGGGAATATCGGCCAGCACCGGCTGCACCGTGCGCACCACGAACGGCAACGTTACGAAGGTCAGCGCCAGGGTGATGCCCAACGGGGTGTAGGCGATCTTGAAGCCCAGGTCGGTGGCGAACTGGCCCACCAGGCCGGTCGGCGCATACAACGCCGTCAAGGCAATACCGGCCACGGCGGTGGGCAGGGCGAACGGCAGGTCGATCATCGCATCGATGATCTTGCGGCCGGGGAAGGTGTAGCGCACCAGCACCCAGGCCAGCAGCGTACCGATCACACCGTTGATGATCGCGGCGTACAGCGCGGTACCGAAACTGAGTTTCAAGGCCGCCAGCACCCGTGGCGCCGAGATGATCGCCCAGAACTGTTCCCAGGTGAGTTGGGCGGCATGCACGAACATCGCCGCCAGGGGTATGAGCACAATCAGACTGAGGTACACCAGGGTGTAGCCCAGCGTCAGCCCGAAGCCGGGTATGACGGGGGATATGCGACGCGACATAGAAGTCCTTGGTTGTGTGGCGAGCAAGCTTGCTCCTGCTGTGTTCTGTAGGAGCTGGCGAAGCCTGCGATCTTTTGATTCTGATCTTTCACTCTCGATTCAATTGGCAGTCGAAAGATCGCAGCCTCGTTGCACTCGTCAGCTCCTACAGGGTTGAGCCCGGCAGGAGCTGATGACGGCGTTTACGGTCAGCTTACTGCGCCTGATAGATCTGGTCGAACACGCCGCCATCGTTGAAGAATTTCGGTTGGGCAGTTTTCCAGCCGCCGAAGTCCTTGTCGATGGTCACCAACTCCACCTTTGGAAATTGCCGGGCGTACTTGGCGGCCACGTCCTTGTCACGCGGGCGATAGTAGTTTTTCGCGGCGATTTCCTGGCCGGCCGGGCTGTACAGGTGTTTGAGGTACGCCTCGGCGATCTCGGCATTGCCCTTTTTCTCGGCGTTCTTGTCCACCACCGCCACCGGCGGCTCGGCGAGGATCGACAGCGACGGCACGACGATGTCGAACTTGTCGGCGCCACCGTCTTCCTTGAGCGCCAGGAAGGCCTCGTTTTCCCAGGCCAGCAACACGTCGCCCTGACCGTTGTTGACGAAGGTAATGGTCGAGCCACGGGCGCCGGTGTCGAGGATCGGCACGTGCTTGAACAGCGCCTGCACGTATTCCTTGGCCTTGGCTTCGTCACCGCCATTGGCCTTCAGGCCATAAGCCCAGGCAGCGAGGAAGTTCCAGCGCGCACCGCCGGAGGTCTTCGGGTTCGGGGTGATGACCGACACGTCGTTCTTGATCAGGTCGCCCCAATCCTTGATGCCCTTGGGGTTGCCCTTGCGCACCAGGAACACGATGGTGGACGTATAAGGCGTGCTGGCCTCCGGCAGGCGTGTTTGCCAGTCCGCCGGCAGGGACTTGCCCAGCTTGGCGATTTCATCGATGTCGCCGGCCAGGGCCAGGGTCACCACGTCGGCCCGCAGACCATCGATCACCGCCCGGCCTTGCTTGCCCGAGCCACCGTGGGACTGCTGGATCTTCACGCTGTCGTCCGGGTGCGCTTTCTTCCAGAAATTGACGAATTCGGCGTTGTAATCCTGGTAAAGCTCGCGCGTCGGGTCGTAGGACACGTTGAGCAGCTCGTAATCCTTGGCGACGGCGGAACCTGCAAAAACAGCACTGGCCAGGGCGGCCAGGGCATAACGACGAATGGACGACATGGTGAAAGCTCCTGGAATTCTGGTTTTCTTATGGCTTCTGGAAATTCGTTAGGCTTGTGGAAAAAGATCGCAGTCTTCGGCAGCGCCTACACCTAGCCCCCCGTAGGAGCTGCCGAAGGCTGCGATCTTTTGGTTTTCAAGACGGTTTATGGCTCGGTTGCTGCAACCGGAACTTTTCCTTGCGTTCGATCTGGACCACCTGGGCGTTGTGCACGGTGATTTCCACTGCCCCAAAGCGTAGATCGCGCAACGCGCTCTGGATCTCGCGCAAGATGGTTGCTTCGTCCTGGCCGTCAACGCTACGTAGGGATGCGCTCATGCTGCTGCTCCTTTGAATGAATGCCTGGCAGTGGGCGGCACTGCTTGCGGCGTGGGAGCAATACTAGATAAGTGCAGATATTCTTAAAAAGACTATTTAAGAATTTTTATATAACCGGAATTACATAAAGTAGCCGGCGTCCTACGGCAGGGGAGCTTGGGAGGCCTTTCCCTGCTAACGCCTCGGATATTTCCGCTTGCCTCGATGCAAGCTGAGCCGACGCCTTCGCGAGCAAGCTTGCGACAGCGGAGTGTTTGATCGTTCCCACGCTCCTGCGTGGGAACGCAGCCAGGGACGCTCTGCGTTCCGCTTCTGAATGTGACGCAGAGCGTCACGGGATGCATTCCCACGCGGAGCGTGGGAACGATCAAAA
>NZ_FMUZ01000070.1:0-7187 GCF_900101575.1 Pseudomonas sp. NFACC37-1
CCCTCGCCCCACCACGAGCGGTCCCTGCCGTCGTTCACGCGGTTGCGGATGGTCCAGGCCACGGCGATCTGACCGGCCAGGCCTTCCCCGCGGGCCTCTCCCCACAAGGTGCGAGCCAGGATGTCGCGATCCCTTTCGGAAACAGTCATAGTTTTTCTCCAGGCAAAAAAAATCCCGCTCGTTGGCGGGTGGTAAATTGGGGGTGCGGCCTACGCGGGCAGGTTCAGTGACGGGAGTCCATTGAGAAACTCTTCAACGCCAGGCTGTGGCCGGTCGCCAGACAGCACTAGGTTGACCTGCTCATTGGCGTAGGCCCACACCAGGCTGCGCCAAGCGCGGAACGCTTTCCCTTCGTTCTGGAATTTCTCCACCGTGGGCTCCTCTGCGTAGCTGATTGCGGTGAGTAGGTTGTCATAACCAGCTTCACGCGCTTTCTCGTCCATGAACACCTGGGTCTGCCATAGGAGCTCAACCTTGACCTCGTCCGGGGTCGGCTCAGTTGGCGGGGGCTGAACAGGCTCCGGTGGGTGCGTCACACTCAGTCCGCCGTCGACGGATACGACCTTTCCCTCCAATATGCCTGCCAGCGCCACGGCGTATTGCTCCTCCGTGATCTCAATACCCCCATCGATCCAGTCGCGGCTGATGGTCCCATTGGCTGCATACGGCATCACAAAATCCTCATGTAATAGGTTGCGCCGATGTTTTTGGGGCGAGTCTCGTTGTCTGTTCGAACAACAGCGGAGGCGTCGAAGTACGTGACGTCTGAAGACAAGTTCGCTCCCAAGGTGGCAGAGGTCCGCGCAGCAGAAGCGCCCGCGCCCGTCGCCGTCGAAAAAGCACCTGCCCCTACCGGCACCGGTGCCGAACCGTCGCTCAATCGCCGCAACTGGAAGTTACCGGTAATGTTCTGCAGGGCGTCGTTTTGCTTGACCCGTGGGCTCCCGGCGCGAAGAAAGCTTCGCTCGGTATTTATCAGCGCCACGGTAGCGCCGTTGAATATGCTTCCCGCTAGGCTGATAACGGCCGTTGCTTCCACCAGGGGAGCGGAACCACTCACCGTTTCGCTGGTTAATAGGCCGGCGTTGTAGGTGTCAGACGCAGTGAGCTTGATGTACTTGTAAGTCTTGTTCTGTGGCGGTGTGTTGCCCGCTGTATCGAACATGATCGGCAACGGGATGCCCAGCGGCTGAAACGCCCAAGGGTCGATAGTGTTTCCGCCGGTACCGCCCTGGGCAACACTCAGTGGGGTGGTGAGCCCGATCAGTGATGTGATGTCAGAGTTTGCCCCTGACTTCGCCGCGACCAGGGTTGTACGGGCGGTGCCGTGGTCTGGGTCATTCAGCAGCCCCTGAATGAAAACGGAGAGATCCGTGATACCGGTGCCTCCCTTGCTCGGGGGCAAGATGTCGTAGTTGCCGGTGGTCTTCAGTGCTGCCAGCTGAGCGCCATAGGTCGTAACAATCGCACGCAAGGCATCGGCGGAATCTTTGACGTAGCCTTGCATTGGCGCCAGCGCATAGCTGCCACCAGATGCAGTCGAACCGATGTAAGCAGGGTCGATAGAGATCGCGGTATTGCTCGCCACGTTGGTAACTTCATACCAACGCCCATCCGGCCCGCGAAACGCATCGCCGACTCGGCAGTTCACGATGAAAGCCGTGCCTGTGCCTGTTACAGCATTGGAATTCAGGGTGACGGAAACCGTCCCAGTTTTGTACCAGGGCATAGGAAGTTGTCCTTTATAGTTTTGCGAATACTGCTGGAAGGAAGAAGGCGAATGGGTTGCCAGAGCCAACTGTCAGCGCGTATAGATTCCCGCCGGAGAAGTCCCACCAACAATACAAGGATCGATTAAAAGGGGCGTCATTCAACATCGGCATGCTGAATGTATTTAATAGCATGTACTCACCAACCGGAAAGTTGAAATCTACTCGGTAGTAGTTGCGTGGCAATCCTTGGGCTGTAGTGTCGGTTTTTACATATGTCCAATTTTGGAATGAGCGTGTGAACCTGGCATAGGGTGTATCACTATCGAATAACAGCTTTGAGCTACCATCCCATATCCGCATTCCATAATTTGCAAGAGCCATGGCAGCAAAGCCACAAGCAAAATAAGCTCCATTGGGTTGCAGCGTGTTCTCGTCATAAGCGCGAACATAGAACCCGGTCCACGCACCCGGCGATCCGATCACGCGCATCAGGCACAGGCCGGCAATGCCAGTGCTTCCTGCAGGCCGGATAAAAACAAGCGGTGGTTCCTGACTTGTTATCGTTCTAGGGAATGAGGTGACCGATCCAAGTCCAGATTCTTGCGTTGGCTGGTATGTTCCTTTTGCGAGAACGACGAGACGAGTAAACTCGGAGTCAACTGTCACAACATTGCTATTATTTGTGAACTCAAATCCATATGCCATCAGGAAAACCTTATTACAATTAGACGCATTGTCGAGCTGGTCGTACTGCTAAATTGCTCCCTTCCTCGAATGTAGCTATAGACCCTGACCGCGTTATTGATAACTTCGGTCTCAAGCTGCATATCGGTGCTTACGTTATAATTCCCAATCGGAACCACAAAAGCCGAGCAATTGGTTGGAGTGATCCCGGGGACCGATATCGTCTGAAAGTTAGCAGAGTTGGACCCTGTCACAACCCCGCTATATACGACCCGCATTGTGAAAGATGTTTCGTCAAGGGTGAGATTTCCATTCTCGTCCCATATCCTAATTCCGAAACTCATGCCGAAAGATCCCCCCACTGGTAGCGCTTGGCGCCGTTCTCGTCGTAGACCTTCCCTCCTCGGTTATTGATGGTCTGGCGACCTCCGGTCCCCACGGTGCTGTTGAACTCAAATTCGCCAGTGACGAAGTTGATCTTCAGGCCAGACTGGCCTGCAACGTAGTTAGCCGATTGAATGCTTTGGGTAAGCTTCGCGACACCTATGGAAGCGTCCTGGATGAAGGCGGAGTTCATGAATACCTGACCACCCTGAACCGCAAACGGAACCGAAATAGCGCCGCCTGCGATGGTGTTGACGATGGCGAACCGGTCGGCACTCACCAGGAACTGGCTTTGCAGGCCTGCCGCCGTGTTCTCGATGCCCAGACCAATGCCAGCGGCGACATACTGCCCGCTGGCAGTCAGCTGCATCTTCACAGACCACATAGTGTTCAGCTTGCCGCTGGTGTCCGCGTAGGCCGTTGCCGTCTGCTGGATTGCTGCAGCGTTCGAGCCGACCGTTGCAGTCAACTGGTCGATCTTCGTCGATGTGGCCGAGTCATTCGTGGCCACCACCTGCTCGAGCGTGGTCAGGTTCGCCGCGTTCTGACCGATCTGGACATCAAAGGTTGTCAGCCTGCTGGCCGTCGCCTCATTCTCAGAAGCCCGAACGCTGGTTTCCTGAGCGATAGCCGCCGTGCTGGTCCAGCCCTTGATGGCGTCGGCCAGGTCCCCTTCCCCGTTGTCATCGCGGTACGAGGCGCGCAATGCTTCGAAGGACGTGGCCTGGGCGGTGACCAAGCCGTCCAGTTCGACAATCTCGGCGGTATTGGTCGCCACCTGCTGCGCCAGGCCGTTGGCCGTCTCGACCGACTGCCCGACATCAATCCAATAGGTGGTGTTGGGCGGTGGCGTGTTGATCGGAACCGGGATTTTCGCCTGGTAGATGCGACCGTCCTCGACCACCATCTGGCCCACCTCATAGGGCTCATCCGGCTCGTAGGCCGACAGCCCATCGAGCGCATCGATCTGGGCCTGGAGGCCTGGGATCTTCTCGATTTCACCCCTCAGCTCTTCGCTGAGTTCGGTTTCGCCAATCTGCCCGGCGATCAGCTCGAGGATTGGCCCAGCCTCCGAACTGGCCTGGCCCAGCACACCATTGCCGACCGGGTACCAAGGGCCGATGTTCCCGGTTCGGTCCACCAGGCGCGCCCAGAAGAAGAACGACGCCCCCGCCAGCAGGCTCTGCATGCTGTAGTCGCTCTGGGGATATGCCAGGTCGGCCAACTTGGTGGCGTTGTCCAGGACGTTGGTTGGGCCGTACCAGATCTCTGTCCGCTGGGTATCCTCGGCGCCAGCAGGGAAGCCCCACTTGAGGCCGATGCCGAACAGCAGCGACGTTGCCGTCAGGTGGGTGACCGCCGGCGGCAGCCCGGTCTTCCCTTCCAGGTCGGTCAGCGCCGAGGTGGTCGGGATGGAGGAAACATTCATTGCGCTGACAGCGCGCACCCTGGCCATGTACTGACCGGAGTAGATGCCGCGAACGTCCACCAGCAGCTCGCCCGTGCGCGGAACCTTGATCCATTCCCGGGCGCCCCACCGCCATTCGACGTCATAGCCCACAGCGCCAGGCGCCGCATCCCAGGCAATGGTCATGGCCGTGACGGCGATGCCCTGCTCGATGACCACGTGCTGACTGATCAGCACCCGGGCCGGGGCATCCTGGGTGCCGACTGGAATGCCACTGATCGGCCGAGGATCGACCACGGCGCCGTTGTCGATGAAAGGGAACTTGCTCGGTTCGTGCTGAATAACTTCCAGCTGGTACTGGTGCCACTCAGGCCGGGTGACGTTGCGAACGTAGAACTGCATGACCTTCAGATCGTCGAAGTCGATCACCCAGCCGCATTCAGGCTCGGGCACTTCGCTGTAGTTCGCCGCCACGGTTACGGCCCGGCCAGCCACCGAGCTGATGACTCGGGCCTCAGACTTGCCGCTGGGCAGGTTGAGGTAGAGCCGCGCACCGGTCGGGATGGTCACGTCACGGTCAAGCGTCACGACCCGCCCGGCGACGGACGAAACACGCCCACCATTCGCTCGGCCGGCAAGCATCGGATCGCCCACGGCAATGATCTGCCCGGGTTTTGGGATCCCACCGTCCAGGCCGACCCGGAACGTAGCGCCTCGGGTTTGCAGCTGCTCGGTCATCAACGCCCATTGACCGGCGCGCTGCGTCTGGCCCAAGGAGGTAGAGCCGATCGCCTCGACGCCCAGTTCTCGGACAGAGCCCAGCTCGCTCAGCGCCTCGTTATCGAACACCGGCTCCTTGTCGGTTTCGAATCCTTGGTCGGGGTTGTCCCAGGACACCATCGCTACGGTGTGGCGATCACGCCAGCGGGTGCCGTCGTACTTGATGGCACCGTTGTTGAGTATCTGCGACGGGCTATAGCTGAAAACTGGATCGCCAGGCATATCGGCATTGACGACGATCTGGCTGCCATCCCAGTAAGCCATCCCGTGGAAGATCGAGGCCAAGTCCTGCAACACCGCGTAGGCCTCGGCCTGTTTCTGGAAATACAGGTTGCAGGTGAAGCGAGGCTCCTGGCCACCCTTGCCGTCGGGAACCATCTGGTCGCAATACTGGGCGATCCGGTACAGGGACCACCGATCCACCATGGTCGCGTCGATGCGCTCGCCCAGGCCGTAGTACGGGTGCAACACCAGGTCATAGAAGATCCAGGCAGGGTTATTGGTGTAGGCCT
This sequence comes from Pseudomonas sp. NFACC37-1, assembly GCF_900101575.1. Taxonomy (NCBI): domain Bacteria; kingdom Pseudomonadati; phylum Pseudomonadota; class Gammaproteobacteria; order Pseudomonadales; family Pseudomonadaceae; genus Pseudomonas; species Pseudomonas sp. NFACC37-1. The sequence goes on from NZ_FMUZ01000070.1 coordinate 5,481, forward strand.
CCTTGAAGGTGCCATCCCAGATCCCGCCGCTGGTACCGGCGCCGGCTGTGGCGTAGGTCCGGGTCTCAGGGTTGTAGTTGGTCGGCACACGCACGATGCGCCCGCGCATCAGCACCGCAATCTTGGCGATATCGCCGCCGAACTGCTGGGCGTCGTATTCGATGCAGCCTACTGACGTCAGCGGGTACTCTTGGTCGCTGTCGACCAGCTCGGCGACAGCCTCGACAAACATGCTGTCCTGTACCAGCGAACTGTTGGCCTCTGGCGTCAGGCGACGCGCGCGCAAAGTCCACTGATTGCCGTCGGGCAGCTCGATCCGGTGGGAGCGCTCGTACTTGGTGACGTTCTTGCGGTCAACGAAGGATGTCAGCACCGTGACAAAGGGACCGTTGTCGGTCGAGACATCCACGGCGTATTCAATACGGACGCCGTTGATATTGCCGCTGGCGTCCTGGCTCTGCAGCGTGGGCCAACTGAAGCGCAAGCGGGCCGCATCAATCATGGCGTTGTTGATGCTATGGAGCCACGGGGTGGTGGTGCGCAACTCCTGGCCGACGGCAATTTCGTTGCTCGACTCGGTGACGCCCGCCAGGCGTTCCTGGTTCAGCTCGCCGGAACGGAACTGCCATTTCACGCCTGGATAGTTGATGGTGCCGTCCTGGGCCTGAATAGGGGTTCCGTCGAGACGCACGGAGCGGAGCCCATCCACTGGACCCACAATGGGCCCCCAGCTCCAGATGTAGACCAACCTGGCCGTGGCCAGGGAAGGAACGCTGTTGGAAGCGATGCTCGGCTGCTTCGGTTTCGATTGGCCGCCCTTTGCCCCCCTGACAGCCCTGGCCTTCTTCGCAACTGCGCTCATGCGCTCCTCCAAAATGCAAAAACCCGCCGAAGCGGGTTGGGTGTTACCAAAAAGTCAGATGTTGTCCTGGGTGTAGATCCCCCCGGATTCGACGGCGCCGCCGATCTCCCGCTCCCCATAAAGCAGGGGGTATGGGTTGCCCTGGGCGATGGTCGTCACGGCAGAACCGAAGCCATAGCTTGGGTTGTTGCCGTCTTCGTTCTTGTCCGCCGTGTTGGCTTTCGTGGTGGGTGACAGCATCTGCACCACGCCGCCCATCGCAACGCCAGCGCCGGCGACGAGCAAGCCCATGCCAAGGCCGGTGGTCGTGCCACCGGTGAAGAGGCCGGCCACGATCAGCGCCACGCCCAGAACCGTCTGGAAGATGCCCGCCGACTTGCTGCCCTGGATGATGGGCATGATGCGGATGACCTCGGCGCCAGCGCCTTTAAGGTCGAGCTCCTGCTCGCCGATGTTGCGCTCATCGATAAACACCGCGAACACCAGGCCGCGCTCCTCTGCGGTGCGCAGGAATTTCTCGAACCCAGGCTTCATCACGCACAGGGCATTCATCGCATCCCGGAACCCGTGCAGGTCCAGGCGGTACTGGCGGCCGAAGCGCTTGCCCAGCACGCCGCCCAGTTTGATAGTGGTCATGGTCATGGCCGGTAGTCCTTGTGCCGTAGGATCAATTTCACCCGGTTGGCCATGGACCAGCCGTAGACCTCCCGTGCAGCCAAGCGCCCGGGCATGTGGTGGTAAATGAATGGTCCCGATCCGCCCAGGGCCGGCGCCGGCTCGCTGGAAAGCGATGGGTCATCGCCCAGGTAGATCGCCGCGTGGTTCGGATGGAAGCACGGCCGGCC